>JAQXJQ010000107.1 GCA_029009035.1 Oscillospiraceae bacterium
GTGAGCAGCCTGTCCACCCATCCGCCGCGGAAACGGGCAGCCAGCAGCCCCAGGGGCAGAGAGATCACCAGGATCAGCACCAGGGCCATGGCCGCCAGCGTAAAGGTCACTCCGACGCGGGAGCCCAGCAGCTGGGCAACGGACATATCAAACTTATAGGAGGTGCCGAAGTCACCTCTCACGAAATTTGCCAGCCAGTTCACATACCGCTGCCAGACAGGCAGATCCAGTCCCAGTTTGAGGCGCAGGGCCGCCACCTGCTCCTCCGTGGCGTTCAGGCCCAGAATGGAGTCGGTGGGGTCGCCGGGGATCACGGAAAAGGCCACAAATGCCAGGACCGACACCAGCAGCAGGGTCACGATCAGCAAAAGGAGCCTCTTTGCGACAGTTCGAAACATCAGGGCTTCTCCCCCTTTCTACGGAAACGGGGCTGTCCGCCCGGGACAGCCCTGTTTCCTTCTCTGAACTTACTTGGATACAAAGTGAATGGTGGACATATCCAGCACATAGGTGGCATAGAAGGTCATCCCCGCCAGATCGGGACGCATGACCACCAGATCGCACAGGTCCTGGATCCACAGGCTGGCGGCCTGCTCGTTGAGGATCTCCTGGGCGCGCTTGTAGAGCGTCACCTGCTCCTCCGGGTCCAGGGTGGTTATGGCGGCGGAAACGGTGCGGTCATACTCCTCATCGTTGAAGTTGATGAAGTTCTTGCCGTGGTCGGAGATGTAACGCTGGAGCATCTCGCGGGCGGTCATGTCACTGGCGGCGATGCCGCTGACGGTGGCCTCATAATTGCGGCCCTTATAGACCTCGCCAACCCAGGTCTCCCACTCCACAGACTCCACATCGGCCTTGATGCCCACAGCCTCCAGCTGCTGGGCGATCACCAGACCGGTCTCCACATGCTGGGTATAGTTGCCGGGGACCGTGATGGTCATTTCAAAGCCATCGGGATAGCCGGCTTCGGCCAGCAACTGCCTGGCCTTCTCCAGATCCTGCTGATACCGCTGGGCAAGCTCCGGCATGAAGTACTTGGTATAGGCGGGGTACATGCTGCTTCCGGTGGGCACGCCGGCGCCGTCGCACACGAAATCAATGATCTCGGGCACGTTGATGGCATAGTACATGGCCTGACGGACACGCACATCGTCAAAGGGCTCCACCGCATTATTGAGGTACAGAGCCTGCACCAGCTTCATGGTGCTGCCCAGGATGGTGAAGGAGTCCTTCAGCTCAGACTCCACGGTGTTGGGCAGGTGGATGGTCATATCCAGCGTCTTTCCCTTGAGGGCCAGGACCTGGGTGTTCACATCGGTGATGATCTTAAAGGTGACCTTATCCAGATAGGCGGGGGTACCCCAGTAGTCCTCAAACCGCTCCATCTCCATGCTCACCTGAGGGACATAGGAGACGAACTTGAAGGGGCCGGTGCCCACAGGGGAGCTGGCCTGAGCGTCGCCGCTGCCGGCGGGAATGATGGCGGCGGTCATGGCGTTGAGGAACTCCAGACTGGGCTGCTTCAGCGCAACGGCCACCCGTCCGTCCTCGGTGGCGTAGATCTTTTCCACATTAGAAAACGCCGTCATCAGAGGAGTACCATCGTTCTCTGATCCGGCGCATCGTTCCAAAGAGTACAGGACATCTTCGATGGTGACATCGCTGCCGTTGTGGAACTTAACGCCTTCACGGAGTGTAAAGGTATAAGTCTTGCCATCTTCAGACATCTCATAGTCACGGGCAACAGCGGGAATGACGCCGCCGTCGGGACTGGCTTTCATCAGTCCTTCGAAGATATTGAACAGCACCTCTCCGCTGCCGGCGCTGTACGCCTTATGAGCGTCGAGACTGTCGATATCCTGTGCGATACCTACCGTGACTGAGCCTCCCTTGGATGGCTCGCCCGATTGTGCAGGTTCCGTCGGAGCCGGGCTGGGCTGTGTATTTCCTTTGCAGGCGCAAAGTGAGATCACAAGCACGGCCATGACGGAAAGCAGCAAAAGGGCCCGTTTCGCGAACTTGGGCATTTTGCTTCTTCCTTTCTTTTCTGCATTTCTCGCAATACAATATTTACTTGTGCCGCATTGCTGCGGTCACCGAGTATTTTACCACACAGTTTGGGAAATGCAAGCATATTTTGCCGCCTTTTTACAAAATAAAGGGTGCTTTTTCTCCCGGCATACTGTATAATGAGGATAGCTTTTCTGGAAGGAGCGCGATCTCATGAAGCTGAACAACAAACGCACGGTTCTTGTGGGTCTGGCATTTCTCTCCATCTGCGCTTTCTGGCAGATGTACGACAATGTGGTGCCCCTGGTGCTGAGCCGCACCTTTGGCGCCAACGAGTCTCTGTCCGGCGCCATCATGGCTCTGGACAACATCTTCGCCCTGTTCCTGCTCCCCTTCTTCGGCGGCGTATCCGACCGTGCCAGGCCGGGCAAGCTGGGCCGGCGCACCCCCTTCATTCTGGTGGGCACCGTCGCAGCGGTGGTTCTCATGAATGTGCTGCCCGTACTGGACAACAGCTATTCCGCCAACGCGGCCCCATTTAAGTTCATTTCCTTTGTGATCGTGCTGGGTCTGCTGCTCATCGCCATGGGCTCCTACCGCTCCCCCGCCGTGGCGTTGATGCCCGACGTCACCCCCAAGCCCCTGCGCTCCAAGGCCAACGCCATCATCAATCTCATGGGCGCTGTGGGCGGCATCATCTATCTGGGCATTGCCGCCGTGCTCTACCCCACCTCCAAGGTGAAGGATCTGGCCCATGTCAACTATCAGCCCCTGTTCCTGGTGGTCTCCGCCATTATGATCATCGCTGTGGCGGTGCTGCTGCTCACCATCCGCGAGCCCAAACTGGTGCAGGAAAACCGCGCGCTGGAGGCCCAGCATCCCGAGTGGAACCTGGCTGAGGACGACGGTTCCGGCCACGAGGTGCTCCCCACCGCCGTCAAGCGCAGTCTGGGCTTCCTTCTGGCCTCCATCGCCCTCTGGTTTATCGGCTACAACGGCGTCACCACCTGGTTCACCACCTACATTGCCGAGGTCATGGGCGAAGGTCTGGGCGGCGCCTCCACCTGCCTGCTGGTAGCCACCGCCGGCGCCATCGTCTCCTACATCCCCATCGGAATTCTGGCCTCCCGGATCGGACGAAAAAAGACCATTATGGGCGGTGTGGCCCTGCTGGCGGTGTGCTTCTTCCTTGGTTTTGTGCTCACCTCCGTCTTCACCTCCATCAATGTGATCATGTACATCGTGTTTGCCATCGTGGGTCTGGCCTGGGCCGCCATCAACGTCAACTCCCTGCCCATGGTGGTGGAGATGTGCCGCGGCTCCGATGTGGGCAAGTTCACCGGCTACTACTACACCGCATCCATGGCCGCCCAGGTGGTCACCCCAATTCTTGCCGGCACACTCATGCGCCAGGTCAGCTACAAGGTCCTGTTCCCCTACGCCGCGTTCTTTGTGGCCCTCAGCTTCGTCACCATGGTTTTCGTGAAGCACGGTGACTCCAAGGCAGAGGCCAAGAAGGGGCTGGATGCCTTCGAGGAGATGGAATAAGCCATGGCACGCATCATTGTCATCGTCATTCTGGTCATATTCGTCCTGTGGTCGCTGCTGGTGCAGTGCCGCCACGGACATCCCGCCTGGGAGACTCTGCGGCAATTCCGCTACGCCCACCGGGGGCTTCACAACAGGGAAAAGGGGGTTCCCGAGAACTCCCTTGCCGCCTTTCGCCTGGCTGCCCGGCACGGCTACGGCGCGGAGCTGGACGTCCACCTCACCGCCGACGGGCGCCTGGCCGTCATCCATGACAATTCCCTTCTCCGCACAGCGGGAGTGGATGTAAAGGCGTCTGAGTTGACAGCTTCGGAGCTGGCTGAATACCGTCTGGAGGGCACCGGGGAGCACATCCCCCTGCTGGAGGAGGTGCTGCCCATCTTCGAAGGGGTATCCCCCCTCATCGTGGAGCTGAAGGTGGATAACGGAAACTCCGCCGCTCTGGCTCAGGCCACCTGCGAGATGCTGGACCGCTTCCATGTAGACTACTGCATCGAGTCCTTCCACCCCCAGGCCGTCCGCTGGCTGAGGCAAAACCGCCCGGAGATCTGCCGGGGTCAGCTGAGCCAGAACTTTCTCAAGGGGGAGCACACCGGAATGGGCTTTGCCGCCGATTTCGCCATGACCCATCTGCTCACCTCCTTCTTCACCCTGCCCGACTTCATCGCCTACAACCACAAGCACCGCCGCAGAGCCTCCCTCAAGCTGGCCCGGGGCATCTGGAAGGTGCAGGAGGTCAGCTGGACCATCCGCACGCCGGAGGATATGAAGACCTGTGAAAAGGCCGGTTGCCTGTCCATTTTTGAACAGTTTGAGCCATAAAAAACATAAAGGCCATCTGCAGGATCAGAATCCCTGCAGATGGCCTTTTTCCCTTTCTGTGTCGGCTTTCAGCCGCTAAGCAAGCCGGATTCAGAGAGAGCCGCCAAAACTCTTTTTATGTTCTCCTCGTTCGGAATGATCGTATTGATATCCACTTCCGGGTGTTTTTTGACATAATCCGTTAGAAAGTCAAGCAAATTCTCTTTTGTTTTCATATAATCGTCAACAATCGCCTGATCGTCAAAACCCAGTTTTTTCAAGATGATCGCCGAGACAACACCGGTCCGGTCTTTTCCTGCCCCGCAAAAAAATAAAACATTGCTTTTTGCATCCATAATCGTGTGAATGATCCGATCCATCTGCGCATCAAGCATTCCAAGATAAACCGCCGATACCGCATCGGGAGATTTCGGCGTATCGCCCCCACCGGTTACAGGTAAGTGGTAGTACATGAAGCCATCTTCCGTTTCAAGAGGGCAGGGGGTCCTCTCGTATTCCTTTCTTTCGCGCAAGTCAACAATCGTGATGACATGATTTTTGCGCAGCCATTCCACCTCTTCGGGTGTCAATTCCCGGGGGCAATCACTTCTGATGAAACGCAGATCTCCTGTGGGCAGCGGCCTCGTATTTAATGTTGAGTTCAACAATGAAGACATACTGTTTCCTCCCGAACCGGCGAATGATCGAACCATTGATATACTACTACATATTTCTGCTTATTACAAGGCGCATTGAAATCGTCCGGGGGCTGAAGCACAAACCAACCTTTTTGTTAATTGGACGCGGTGTTTCATATTTGACTATTTTTTATTTATAGTGTATAATGTCTTGATTTTACCATCAGCTTATAAGGAGTATTGCGCTTATGTGGATCGCCGATCAATGGAAGGAATATGAGCTCATCGACTGCGGTCGGGGTGAGAAGCTGGAGCGCTGGGGAAAGCAGGTGCTGGTGCGTCCCGACCCCCAGGCCATCTGGAATACCCCCCGTAAAAACCGGGGCTGGAAGCAGCCCAACGCCCGCTATGCCCGCTCCAATACCGGCGGCGGACAGTGGGCCAGCCGCGAGGTACCCGAGCGGTGGCAGGTGCACTACCGGGACCTGACCTTCAATGTGGGTCTGATGAACTTCAAGCACACGGGCATTTTCCCCGAGCAGGCCGCCAACTGGGACTTTGCCCGCGACCTCATTCAGAAGGCCGGCCGGCCCATCAATGTGCTGAACCTGTTCGCCTACACCGGCGGCGCCACCATCGCCTGCGCCGCGGCGGGCGCCAGCGTCTGCCATGTGGACGCCGCCAAGGGCATGGTGCAGTGGGCCAAGGAAAATGCTGCCGCCTCCGGGCTCAGCGACAAGCCCATCCGCTGGATCGTGGATGACTGCGCCAAGTTCGTGGAGCGTGAGATCCGCCGCGGACGCCGCTACGACGCCATCATCATGGACCCCCCCTCCTACGGCCGCGGCCCCTCCGGTGAGGTGTGGAAGCTGGAGGAAAACCTCTACCCCTTCGTGGAGCTGGTCTCCGGCGTGCTGTCCGACGACCCCCTCTTCGTCATTCTCAACTCCTACACCACCGGTCTTGCCCCCTCTGTGCTGACCTACATCCTGCAGACCGTTGTGGGCGGTAAGTACGGCGGACACACCGTGTCCGACGAGCTGGGCCTTCCGGTCACCGAGTCCGGCCTGGCTCTCCCCTGCGGCGCAACCGGCCGCTGGACCGCAAAATAACGAGGTATTTCTATGTCTGACCCCATTATCAAAACAGAACAGCTCACCTTCCGCTACACCACAGAGGAAGGAGTGGCCCCCGTTGTGCTGGACGGGCTGAACATCGCCATTGAGGCGGGCAGCTTTGTGGCCGTTCTGGGCCACAACGGCTCAGGCAAGTCCACCCTGGCCAAGCACATGAACGCCATCCTGCTGCCCTCCGGCGGCAAGGTGTATGTGGCCGGGATGGACACCGCCGACGAAGATCTGCTGCTGGACATCCGGCGGCAGGTGGGCATGGTGTTCCAGAACCCGGATAACCAGATCGTCGCCAGCGTGGTGGAGGACGATGTGGCCTTCGGCCCGGAAAATCTGGGTGTTCCTTCCGCGGAGATCCGCCGCAGAGTGGACGAGGCCCTCGCTCAGGTGGGCATGACCGCCTATACCCGCCACGCTCCCCACCTGCTCTCCGGCGGGCAGAAGCAGCGCATCGCCATCGCCGGCGTGCTGGCCATTGAGCCCAGGTGCATCGTGCTGGACGAGCCCACCGCCATGCTGGACCCCGTGGGCCGCCGGGAGGTGCTGGACACCGTGCGCCGCCTCAACCGGGAAAAGGGCATCACCGTGGTCCTCATCACCCACCACATGGATGAGGCGGCACAGGCCGACCGGGTCATCGTGATGAACGACGGCCATGTGGCGTCCGACGGAAAGCCCGCCGATATCTTCTGCGATGTGGAAGGCCTGCGCTCGCTGGGTCTGGAAGTGCCCGAACCGGTGGCCTTGATGCACGAGCTTCGTCAGACGGGTCTCGACCTGCCCCTGAGCGTACTCACCGTAGAGGAGTGCGCCGCCGCCCTGTACCCCATCTTGACAAATCACTGAGGAATGTTCTATGCCCATTCTTGAAACCAGAAAACTGACTCACATCTACAGCCAGGGCACCCCCTTTGAGCATCTGGCTTTGGATCAGGTGGATCTCTCCGTGGAGCAGGGAGAGTACCTGGCCATCATCGGCCGCACCGGCTCCGGCAAGTCCACCATGATTCAGCATCTCAACGGCCTTTTGAAGCCCACCTCCGGCGAAGTGCTCTTTGAAGGCGAGGACCTCTGGTCCACCAAAGAGCGCACCCGTCAGGTGCGGTTTCAGGTGGGTCTGGTGTTCCAGTACCCGGAGTACCAGCTTTTTGAGGAGACCGTGTACAAGGACATCTCCTTCGGCCCCAAAAACATGGGGCTTGACGAGGATGAGATCGACCGCCGTGTTCGCCGCTCCGCCCAATTCGTGGGTCTGGACGCGGAGCTGCTGGATAAATCGCCCTTTGAGCTGTCCGGCGGTCAGAAGCGCAGGGTGGCCATCGCGGGCGTGATCGCCATGGAGCCCAAGGTGCTCATTCTGGACGAGCCCACCGCGGGACTGGACCCCGCCGGTTCCGCCCAGATCCTGGAGAACATCCGCACCTACCACAAGGAGCAGAACGCCTCCATCATTCTGGTCAGCCACTCCATGGACGAGGTGGCCCGGGAGGCCCAGCGCCTTGTGGTGTTCCGGGACGGCACCACTCCCTTCTCCGGCGCACCTGCCGAGGTCTTTACCCACGGCGAGGAGCTGGAGGCCATGGGTCTGGGCGTTCCCGCCATGACCCGCCTGTTTACCCGCCTGCGCGCCATGGGCGTGGACATCTCCACCCCCGTCTATACCGTCCCCCAGGCCAGGGAGGCCATTCTGGCCGCACTCAGAGAAAAGGGGGCGATGTGAATGGCACTGAAAGACATTACCATGGGGCAGTACTTCCCCGGCAGCTCTCCCATTCACCGTCTTGACCCCCGGGCCAAACTGGTGGCGCTGCTGTGCTACATCGTAGCGCTGTTTCTGGCCAAGTGGTTCGTCACCTACGCCATCGTCCTGGGCGCTCTGGTGCTGGTGGTCGTTCTGTCCACCGTCAAGCCCAAGGCCCTGCTGCGGGGCATGAAGCCGGTGGTCTTTTTGCTCATCTTTACCGGCCTTCTGAATATGTTCTATACACCGGGGCGCACACTGGTGTCCTTCTGGGTGTTCACCATCACCTACGAGGGCGTGCTCCATGCCTTTTTCATGGTGGTGCGCATCCTCATGCTCATCAGCTGTACCTTCCTGCTCACCTACACCACCTCCCCTCTGGCCCTCACCGACGGTCTGGAGAGTCTGCTCTCCCCGCTGAAGAAGCTCAAGGTCCCCGTCCACGAGCTGGCCATGATGATGTCCATTGCGCTGCGTTTTATCCCCACCCTCATCGAGGAGACAGACAAGATCATGTCCGCACAGCGGGCCCGCGGCGCAGACTTCGACTCCGGCAATCTGATCCAGAAGGCGAAAGCCCTCATTCCCCTGCTGGTCCCCCTGTTCATCTCCGCCTTCCGGCGGGCAGATGAGCTGGCCACCGCCATGGAATGCCGCTGCTATCACGGCGGAACGGGCCGCACCCGCATGAACAAGCTCTCCTTCCGTCCTGCCGACGGCGTATTCATGGCCCTGGCGCTGGCGCTGGCGGTGGGCGTGGGTATTCTGGCTCACGCCGGCCTGTAATTCTCTCGTGAAAGGCGGCAATGCCATGGAAAAGCGTAATATCGCCCTGCGTCTGAGCTATACCGGCACGGCCTATCATGGCTGGCAGATCCAGAAAAACGCTGTCAGCGTGGCGGAAACCCTGGAAAAAGCCCTGTCCTATGTGGTTGACCACCCGGTGAAGGTCACCGGAGCCGGACGCACCGACGCCGGCGTCCACGCCCGGGTCTATGTGGCAAACTTCCGCACCACCTCCGGCATCCCGCTGGAGAAGCTTCCCCTGGCGGTCAACACCCGCCTGCCCGATGACATTGTGGTGTCCAAGGCCACCCGGGTCAGCGACGACTTCAACGCCATCGGTTCCTGCCTCAAAAAGGAATACACCTATCAGATCTACAACTCCCGCATCCGGGACCCCTTCTATGTGAACCGGGTGTGGTTCTATCCCCGGATCCTGGACGAGCGCATCATGGCCGAGGCCGCCGCGCAGTTTGTGGGCACCCACGACTTCGCCGCCGTGCGCTCCGTGGGAACCGAGACCCGCACCACGGTGCGCACCGTCCACTACTTTGAAGTGGAGCGTAAGGGTGATCTCATCAACTGCCGCGTCTGCGCCGACGGATTTCTCTACAACATGGTGCGCGCCATGGTGG
>JAQXJQ010000108.1 GCA_029009035.1 Oscillospiraceae bacterium
AGAGCCCGTTGCAGAACTGCAACGGGCTCTTGCGTTGATGCAGCAATCGCCTTCCCTGTGTAAGGGCAGACGGAGGGGTTGCTTTTTCGTGGGGCGCGACGACTCGGCGCGCCAAAAAAGCCTCTCCCGAAAAAAGGAAAAGCTGTAAGCCGTGATCAAGGGGTTGTTTTACCGCACTGCCCTTTCCTCGCGGCATAGCCGCTGCGGGGGGTGTTTCGCCTGCGGAGTTGTTTCGCCTGCGGAGTTGTTTCGCCTGCGGGCGAGTTTCTTTTTGCTCGTGCAAAAAGAAACCAAAAACACGCATAAGGGTTGCACCCTTATGTATCCCGCTTGCACACTTTGGTTTTGGCAACCATCACCGGCGCACGAAACCGGATACAACGGCAGCTTCGTATCTGCTGCCGCACAGCTCAGTGGCAAGGACACTCAGCGCCCCCTATACCGCGCCTGCTCAGGTGCTGGGCGGCACCCCCGTTCCCCGGGGGGATACATCCAATAAGGGGGGACCGCAGTCCCCCCTTGTGTTGGTCGGTGCGGGTGGGGTTTGTCAAGGGGAGGGGGAATCGAAACACCCTCCCCTTGACTGCGCCTTTGCCTACTTTCCGCGCATTCGGAAAGTAGGCCCAGCGGAGCGTGCCTCCGCCCGCAGATGCAGCTGAGGGCGGCATTCAAAGCTTGCTCCGCGGCCCGGCCTTTCTCTGCTTATTGCCCGTTCAGCCGCGCCGCCACCACTCTGGCAGCCTTGACGCCCGAGGCGCCCGCCTGGGCCAGGCCGCGGGTGACGCCTGCGCCGTCGCCCACGGCGAAGAAGCCGGGCAGCGCGGTCTCCAGCTCGTGGGAGAGCTTGATGCGGGCGGAGTAGAACTTCACCTCCGCGCCGTAGAGCAGGGTGTCATAGTTGGCGGTACCGGGCGCCAGTTTGTCCAGGGCGTAGATCATCTCGATGATGTCGTCCAGCTGGCGCTTGGGCAGAGCCAGAGACAGATCGCCGGGGACGGCGGCGGTGAGGGTAGGCCGCACGAAGGACTTGGACATTCTGTGCTCGTTGGTGCGGATGCCGGACACCAGATCGCCGAAGCGCTGCACCAGCACGCCGCCTGCCAGCATATTGGACAGGGAGGCGATGTGCTTGCCGTAGCGGTAGGGCTCGTTAAAGGGCGAGGTGAAGCGGTTGGACACCAGCAGGGCGAAGTTGGTATTTTTGCTCTGCAGAGCGGGGTCGGCGTAGGAATGGCCGTTGACGGTGTTGATGCCCTCCACGTTCTCCGCCACCACATGGCCATAGGGGTTCATGCAGAAGGTGCGCACCTGATCTCCGTACTGCTTGGTGCGGTAGACCAGCTTGGACTCATACACCACATCGGTGATGTGCTCAAACACGGTGGCAGGCAGCTCCACCCGCACGCCGATGTCCACCTGGTTGTTCAGCAGCTCCAGCCCCAGGGCCTTGCACTGCTTGGAGAACCACTCCGCGCCGGAGCGGCCGGGGCCGGCGATGAGGTAGGGAGCGGAGAACTCCTCCCCCTTCTCGGTGACCAGGGTGTAAATGCCGTCCTTCGCGCGGATCCCGGTGACGGCGGTGTTGAACAGGAAGGTGTGCTTTTCCCGGATGGTCTCGTAAATATCGGTGAGGATCCTCAGGTTGTTCTCGGTGCCCAGATGCTTGCACCGGGCCTGGAGCAGGTGGAGGTCATACTCCAGCGTCTTCTTCTCCAGGGCCCTGGCCTCGGGAGTGGAGGTGGAGTAGACCTCGGTGGTGGCGCCGTGCTTCACATTGAGGGCGTCCACATAGTCGATGAGCTCCATGACCTCCCGCTCGTCCAGAAAATCGGTGAGCCAGCCGCCGAAGGCGGTGGTGAAGTTGAACTTGCCGTCGGAAAAGGCGCCCGCTCCGCCGAAGCCGCACATGGTGCCGCAGGTCTTGCAGTTGATGCAGGCTTTCACCTTCCCGGTGACGATGGGGCAGGTGCGGGAATAGATATCCGCGCCCTGATCCACCACCAGGACCCTGGCGCCGGGACACTTCAGCGCCAGCTCATAGGCGGCGTAAATACCGGCCTCGCCGGTGCCCAGGACCATCACATCAAACATCTTGCTCATGTCACTTCTCCTTTGTGTATAGGACCGTAATACCAGCCCGTTGTTCCGTGTTTCTTGACCAGGTATCCCCGGCTGCAGCGGCGCACCAGCGCCAGCCGGTCTCCCTTCTCCACCGGCAGGCGGTAGTCGGTGGAGTCCTCACAGTGGAGCAGTCCGTCGGACCGCCTGCGGTAGATGTATTCCTTCAAAATCCACATCTCCCGGCCTGTGGAGACATGGCGGCAGAGGGACATATCCCCCTCCTCCCGAATGACCTCGATGACGCTGTCGCTCCAGCGGATGTTGAGGGAGTCCTCCGCCGGAGCCTGAGCCTCCTCCGCCACCACCACTTCCATGCCGTCGTAGGCCTTGCAGGTCATCTCATCGGCATAGATGTCGGGGATGAGCAGCGCGTTGAGCTGCCCGTCCATTTTCAGAACACAGCCGCCGTCGATGGACACGATGTGCCGTGCTTCGTCGATCACGGGCTTGGCGGAGGGAATGTGGGGATCGTAGAGGGTGACGGGCCAATGGCCCACCACCACCCACCGATCAAAAGAGTGCCCCTGCCCCATAAAATCGTCGTTTTTCATGATGGAGTGGGCGTCCAGCTCCTCCAGTCTCTCCGTCCGGGGGATGCCTCCGTGGACGAAGATGTAACGCCCCGCCTCCAGAATATGGGGCATGGCCATGAGGAACTCCACCTCGTCGGGGAAGTGCTCCCAAATGGCCCGCCGGAACTCCGGCAGGTCTTCCGGGCCGGTCATGGTCCTCCCCAGCTCCTTCATGAACTGCAGGATCAGGCTGCGCTCCCCCCAGAATTTGAATACAGGGAGCAATTTTTCGTCGATGTTATCCGCTCCGGCGAGAAAATCCTGGTCGATCTCGTCGCAGTTTCCGCACAGGGCATAGACCTCGTGGGTTTTGGACAGCGCCATCACATAGCGCAGCACCGCCAGGCTCTCCGGCCCCTTCTCCAGCAGGTCGCCCACCAGAATGAGTACATCCTCCCGGCAAAATCCCACCTTGGCCAGCAGCGCCTTCAGAAAGTCGAGGTTGCCGTGAATATCGCTGATGGCAATGACGCGGCGGCCCGGCGCGATATTCGGCCGGATGACCCGCGCCTTACGGCAATAATGCTCCACAGCAGTCTCTCCTCTCTGTCAATTTTCCCAAACGCAATAATTTATGTTTACTTTAATCGGTCAATGTGTTAAAATAAGCTTCGATGAATTCTACCACATCATTGACAAGGAGGCTTACCCCATGCCCAAAGTGACAAACAAGGAACGCAGCATGGCGCTTTACGAGAGCATTCTCCAGCTGAAGGACCTGGATGAGTGCTGCGCCTTTTTTGACGACCTGTGCACCGTCGGCGAGCTTCGCGCCATGGAGCAGCGCTTTGATGTGGCGCGGCTTCTCAGCGATGGGCTGGTCTACACCGAAATTCTGGAGAAGACGGGGGCAAGCTCTGCCACCATC
>JAQXJQ010000109.1 GCA_029009035.1 Oscillospiraceae bacterium
TCCGGGGAGGGGGTCCCACGTGGGACCGCCCACGGCGCCCAGCAGCACGCTGTCGCTGTGCTTGCAGCCCTCCACCGTCTCCTCGGGGAGGGGGATTCCGCAGGCGTCAATGGCGGCGCCGCCCGCCAGATAGGGGGTGCAGCAGAAGGTATGGCCGAACTTTTCGCCCACCGCCTGCAGCACGCGCACGGCGCTGTCCACGATCTCGGGGCCGATGCCGTCGCCCCGGATGAGTGCAATGTTGAATTTCATCTGTTTCCCCTCCTCAGCCGTCCTGACGGGCCTTCAGATAGGGCAGAAGGCCGCCGCTTTCAATAATGCGGTTGATAAAGGCGGGGAAGGCGGCGGCATGGAAGCGCTCGCCGGTGGTCTCGTCGGTGATGACGCCGGTGTCAAAGTCCACGCTCACCTTGTCGCCCTTGGCGATCTTCTCCGCCGCCTCGGGGCACTCCAGAATGGGGAAGCCGATGTTGATGGCGTTGCGGTAGAAAATGCGGGCAAAGCTGGCGGCGATGACGCAGGACACGCCGCTGGCGCGGATGGCGATGGGGGCGTGCTCACGGGAGGAGCCGCAGCCGAAGTTGGCCCCGGCCACCATGATGTCCCCCGGCTTCACCTCATGGACGAAGTCGGCGTCGATGTCCTCCATGCAGTGGCTCGCCAGCTCCTCGGGGGAGGGGGCGTTGAGGTACCGGGCGGGGATGATGACATCGGTGTCCACGTTGTCGCCGTATTTGAAAACAGTTCCGGTGATCATGTTCCTTCTCCTCCTTACAGATCCAGCGGGGACGCAACGCACCCGGCCACGGCGGAGGCCGCCGCCACAGCGGGACTGGCCAGGATGACCTCGCTCTTCACATGGCCCATGCGGCCCACGAAGTTGCGGTTGGTGGTGGCAACGGCCCGCTCCCCCTCGCTCATGACACCCATGTGTCCCCCCAGACAGGGGCCGCAGGTGGGGGTGGAGAGGGCGCAGCCCGCGCTGATAAACACCTCGGCCAGACCCTCCCGCAGGCACTGGAGATAGACCTCCTGGGTGGCGGGGATGACGATGCAGCGCACGCCCTCGGCCACATGGCGGCCCTTGAGGATGTCCGCGGCGATGCGCAGGTCGGAGATGCGGCCGTTGGTGCAGGAGCCGATGACCACCTGGTCGATGGGCAGGCCCTTGACCTCGTCCACGGTTTTGGTGTTGGAGGGCAGGTGGGGCAGGGAGACGGTGGGCTTCAGGGTGCCAAGGTCGATGACCACCTCCTGCTCGTACTCGGCGTCGGGGTCGGCCTCATAGACCTTCACGGGGCGCTTGAAGCGGCCGGTCACATACTCCAGGGTCTTTTCGTCCACGGGGAAGATGCCGTTCTTGCCGCCGGCCTCGATGGCCATGTTGGCGATGGTGAAGCGGTCGTCCATGCTCAGGCTGGCAACCCCCTCCCCGGTGAACTCCAGGGATTTGTAGAGCGCGCCGTCCACCCCGATGAGGCCGATGAGGTGGAGGATCACATCCTTGCCGCTCACATAGGGGGGCAGCTCGCCCTTCAGGGTGACCTTGATGGCGGAGGGCACCTTGAACCAGTTCTCCCCCATGGCCATACCGGCAGCCATGTCGGTGGAGCCAACGCCGGTGGAGAAGGCGCCCAGGGCGCCGTAAGTACAGGTGTGGGAGTCGGCGCCGATGATGCAGTCGCCGGGGCCGACGATGCCCTGCTCGGGGAGGAGGGCGTGCTCGATGCCCACGCAGCCCACATCGTAGAAGTGGGTGATGTCAAAGCGCTTGGCGAAGGCCCGGGCGGCGGCGCACAGCTGGGCGGACTTGATGTCCTTGCAGGGGGTGTAGTGGTCCAGCACGATGGCGATCTTGTCCTTGTCGAAGACCTTGGTGAAGCCGATGCTGTCAAACACGCCGATGGCCACGGGCGTGGTCACGTCGTTGCCCAGCACGATGTCCAGCTTGGCCTCGATGAGGTCGCCGGCCTTCACGCTGTCCAGCCCCGCGTGGGCGGCCAGGATCTTCTGGGTCATGGTCATGCCCATGTCTCACGCCTCCTCTCGCTTTTTGGCCGCCTGCATCTTGTTGACGGCCTCGATGTAGGCCAGGATACTGGCCTCAATGATATCGGTGGACAGGCCGCGGCCGGTGTAGCTCTTATCGCCGGTGGTCAGTCTGACCTTGACATCGCCCAGGGTGTCCTTGCCCTCGGAGATGGAGTTGATGGTGTAAATATCGAAGGTGTGGGGGCCGGGCTTGACCACCTTGTCGATGGCCTGGAAAGCGGCGTCGATGGGGCCGTCGCCCAGACAGACCTCCTCGAACTTCTCCTCCCCCTTCTTCAGGCACACGGTGCTGGTGGCGGTGGTGAAGTTGCTGGTGTGGACGGCGAACCAGTCCAGCTTGTAGCCCTCGGTGGTGGCGGTCTCGTCGGCGGTGGCGTTGTGGTTCACGATGGCCTCGATATCGGCGTCGCTGACGCTCTTCTTCTTGTCGCACAGGGCCTTGAATTCGTCAAAGCACTTGAGCAGCTCCTCGGGGGAGAGGTTGTAGCCCAGCTTCTGGAGGTGATCCTCAAAGGCGTGCTTGCCGGAGTGCTTGCCCAGCACGATGTTGTTGGCGTGGATGCCGATGGCCTCGGGGGTGAGGATCTCATAGGTCTTCTTGTTGGACAGCACGCCGTGCTGATGGATGCCGGACTCGTGGGCGAAGGCGTTGCGGCCCACGATGGGCTTGTTCAGCGGCGCGGTCTGGCCGATGATGTTGTACACCGTGCGGCTGGCCCGGTAGATCTGGGTGGAGTCGATGCGGGTATTGACATCGGCGAACACATCGGGGCGGGTGCGCATGGCCATGACCACCTCTTCCAAAGCGGTGTTGCCCGCACGCTCGCCCAGGCCGTTGACGGTGCACTCGATCTGGCGGGCGCCGCCCATCACACCGGCCAGGGAGTTGGCCACCGCCATGCCCAGATCGTTGTGGCAGTGGACGGAGAACTCCACCCGGTCGGAGTTTTCCACATGGGCGATGAGGTACTCGATGGTGGCGCGCATCTCCTCGGGGGTGGTGTAGCCCACGGTGTCGGGGATGTTCACCACGGTGGCGCCGTTCTTCACCGCGGCGTTGACCACCTTTGCCAGGAACTGCAGGTCGCTGCGGGTGGCGTCCTCGGCGGAAAACTCGATGTTGGAGCAGTACTTTTTGGCGTAGGCCACCATGGCGGCAGCCCGCTCCAGCACCTCATCCTCGGTCATCTTCAGCTTGTACTGCATATGCAGGGGGGAGGTGGCGATAAACAGGTGGATGCGGGGGTCGGCGGCCACCTTCACCGCCTCCCAGGCGGTGTCGATGTCCTTCCGGGAGGCACGGGCCAGGGAGGCCACGGTGCACTCCTTCACATGCTTGGCGATGGTGTTCACCGACTCAAAGTCGCCGGGGGAGGAGATGGCAAAGCCCGCCTCGATGACGTCCACCTTCATCTTTTCCAGACACCTGGCGACCTCGATCTTCTCCCTCAAATTCATGCTGCAGCCGGGAGACTGCTCACCGTCTCTCAGCGTGGTATCAAAAATCTTTACCTGACGCAAAGGAAACAACTCCTCTTCTTCATGAGTGGAACTCAGACGCTCAGCACGGCGCCCTTGTCGGCAGAGGAGACCAGCTTGGCATAGCGGGCCAGATAGCCGGTCTTGACACGGGGCTCGGGGCAGACCCATGCATTTCTGCGGCGCTCCAGCTCCTCGCCGGACACCTTCAGCTCAATGGAGCAGGCGGTGATGTCGATGGCGATGAGGTCGCCCTCCTCCACCAGGGCGATGTTGCCGCCGGAGGCGGCCTCAGGGCTGACATGGCCGATGGCGGCGCCGCGGGTGGCGCCGGAGAACCGGCCGTCGGTGATGAGGGCCACGCTCTCCCCCAGACCCATGCCGCAGATGGCGGAGGTGGGGTTGAGCATCTCGCGCATACCGGGGCCGCCCTTGGGGCCTTCGTAGCGGATGACCACCACGTCGCCGGCGTGGATGCTGCCGGCATAGATGGCGGAGATGGCCTCCTCCTCGGAGTTGAACACCCGGGCGGGGCCTTCATGGCGCATCATCTCGGGGGCGACGGCGGACTGCTTCACCACGCAGCCGTCGGGGGCCAGATTGCCCTTCAGCACGGCGATGCCGCCGTTTTGGGAGTAGGGGTCGTCGATGGGGCGGATGACGGTGTGGTCCAGATTTTTCACGCCCTCCAGATTTTCCGCCATGGTCTTGCCGGTGACGGTCTTGACGCCGGTATCCAGCAGGCCCTTGGCGGTAAGCTCCTTCCTGACGGCGTACACGCCGCCGGCCCGGTCCAGGTCCTCCATGAAGGTGTCGCCGGCGGGGGCCAGATGGCAGAGGTTGGGGGTGTGGGCGCTGATGTCGTTGGACATATCCAGGCTCAGCTCCACCCCGGCCTCATGGGCGATGGCGGGCAGGTGGAGCATGGTGTTGGTGGAGCAGCCCAGGGCCATATCCACGGTCTCGGCGTTGTGGAAGGCGGCGGGGGTCATGATGTCACGGGGACGGATGTTCTTCTCGATCAGCTCCATGATCTTCATGCCGGCCTTCTTGGCCAGACGGATGCGGGCGGAGTAGGGGGCGGGCACGGTGCCGTTGCCGGACAGGGCCATGCCGATGGCCTCGGTGAGGCAGTTCATGGAGTTGGCGGTGTACATACCGGAGCAGGCGCCGCAGCTGGGGCAGGCGTTCTCCTCGTAGTCCGCCACGCCGCTCTCGTCCAGGGTGCCGGCGTGGTAGGCGCCCACGGCCTCAAACATATGGCTGAGGCAGGTGCGGCGGCCGTCCTTCAGGTGGCCGGCCAGCATGGGGCCGCCGGAGCAGAAGATGGTGGGCACATTGACCCGGGCGGCGGCCATCAGCAGGCCGGGGACGTTCTTGTCGCAGTTGGGGATCATCACCAGGCCGTCAAACTGATGGGCCATGACCATGGCCTCGGTGGAGTCGGCGATGAGGTCGCGGGTGACCAGGGAATACTTCATGCCCACATGGCCCATGGCGATGCCGTCGCACACGGCGATGGCGGGGAACATGATGGGGGTGCCGCCGGCGGCGCGCACGCCGGCCTTCACCGCCTCGGCTACCTTGTCCAAATTCATGTGGCCGGGGACGATCTCGTTATAGGAGCTGACAATGCCCACCAGCGGGCGGTTCATTTCCTCTTCCGTCAGACCCAGTGCGTACAAAAGGCTTCTGTTGGGGGCGCGTTCCACGCCCTTCTTGATGTTGTCAGAGTACATACCGTACCTCCCCGAAAATTGTGTTTAGTCCGGGCGGAGTTCCCCCCGCCCGGACAGAAGTGTTTTCATCAGTTGGAAGCGGAGTCCAGGTCGGAGTCGTTCTTCCACAGCATCTGCTCACGCAGGCGCTGACCCACGATCTCCATCTGATGCTTGGCCAGCATCTCACGCTTGGAATTGAAGAAGCAGCGGCCGTTCTTGTTCTCGGCGATCCACTTGCCGGCGAAGGTGCCGTCCTGAATGTCCTTCAGCACCGCCTTCATGTTGGCCTTGGTCTGCTCATAGGGCAGCACACGGGGGCCGGAGACATACTCGCCGTACTCCGCGGTGTCGGAGATGGAGTAGTTCATGGCAGCCACGCCGCCCTTGTTGATGAGGTCGATGATGAGCTTCATCTCATG
>JAQXJQ010000110.1 GCA_029009035.1 Oscillospiraceae bacterium
TCAAAGGCGCGGTACAAGGTGGCCCGTCCCACGCCGATGCGCTGACACAGCTGGGTGGCGGACAGCCTGACCGCCTCCCCGGAGGCCGCCAGCAGGTAGCGGGCCAGCTTTCCCTCCCCCCGCTCGGCGGAGACCGCGTCCAGCCGCGCGCTGAGAAAGCGGATCCGGCCGGAGAGATAGGTCACATAGTTCTCCGCAAAGGCGGGGCAGGTACGGATGAGGGTGCGCACCGTATCCTCGCTCAAAAGCAGCAGCCGGCAATCGCCGTGGGCGTGCAGGGTGGTGGGGTATTCCTCCTGGCGGTTGAACAGCGCCGCAGCGCCGAACACCTCTCCCGCCCTCAGCGTGGAGACCAGCAGCCGCTCCCGGCGCACATGGAGCTCCCCCTCCAGCAGAATTCCCAGACACCGGCGGAACCGCCTGCGGTCATACACCGTCTCCCCGTTGGGCACCAGCAGCTCGTCTGCCTGCTCCAGCACCGTTTTCATCGTCGCCTGGGCCACATTCCGGAACAGGCAGTGCTCCGACATGGCTGACCACTCCAACCACTCACCCTCTTTTTGTATCATTTGGGACATTTTTAATGTACCACATCTTTTTCTCTCTGTCAACCGCCCGTCTGCCCCGCCGCGCTGTCTGGCTCTTGCTTTTTCCCCCTGTTTTATGTATACTGTCATTATCAGACAACTCTTCCAAGATAAGGAGTGATCTCCGTGGCCTACCATGGCAAACGTTCCGCCCGATCACGCGCCTCCTCTCTGCGAAAAGCCCTGTGGGCCATATACTGGGTCATCTTCGCCCTTTCTCTGGTTGTGGTGGTGACCTATGCCGCGTTCAAGCTCTTCATCACTCCGCCCGACGTCGGCGATACCCAGGTCATCGTCCCCAATCCCCCGGTCACCGAACCGGTCCGGGATCCCGACCCCTCCGGCACCGACGATCCCTCCCCCAGCCCCTCCCCCTCCGAGCCGGTGGAGGAACTGGTCATGCACCGCACCGAGGGCGTGTTCACCTGTCTGCTCATCGGCACCGATGACGGAAACGGCAACGCCGACACCATCATGCTGGGCGTGTTCGACACCGGCAAAAAGACCGCCTCCCTCATCTCCATCCCCCGGGACACACTGGTGAACATCGGCGGCAGAAACAGCAAGATCAACGCCACCTACGCCATGGGCGGGCTGCAGCTGGTGGCGGACACCGTGGCCTCCACCCTGGCCATTCCCGTGGACTACTATCTCGGGGTGGATCTGGCCGCCTTTGCCGCCATCGTGGATCAGATCGGCGGCGTGTGGTTCACCGTTCCCGTGGATATGGATTATGACGATCCCACCCAGAACCTGTCCATCCATGTGAAGGCGGGCTATCAGTGGCTGGACGGCAAGACGGCGCTGAATGTGCTGCGCTGCCGTAACTGCTACAGCGACGCGGACATCGGCCGCAGCCAGACTCAGCGCGACTTCCTCGCCGCTCTGGTGAAGCAGACGGTCACCCTGTCCAATGTAACAAAGGTGACCTCGCTGATGAAGATCGTCAGCACCTACATGGACACCGATATGCCTGTGAGCACCATGGTCTACTTCGCCACCCAGGCCATCGGCATGGATCTGGGCACGAGCCTCACCTCCGGCGTCCTCCCCGGCGACTGGGTCTACCCCGTCATCGAGCTGCGGGATCAGGAAGTGCTGGATCTGGTCAACTCTCTGGGCATCTACGAGGAGGAGCTTCCCCTGGGCGCTCTCAACATCCACCACAGAACACAATAAAGGCAAAGCTGCCCTGCCGGATTTTGACCGGCAGGGCAGCTTTTTGCTTTAATATTCCTTCGGCATAATGAGGGCCGCGATGATATAGGCCCAGATGGACAGGCCGCCGGGGATGATGAGGATGGCCACAATGAGGCGCACCACGGTGGGATCCATGTCAAAATACTTGGCAATTCCGCCGCACACGCCCAGAAACTTGGCCTCGCTGCCTACGGTTCTGCAAAGCTTTTTCATTTCCGCATCCTCCTGTCTCAATACTTTTTCAGGGCCAGATCGCCGCTGACGCTGTTGAAGCGGTAGTGGCGCTCGCCGCCGCCCATATAGGTGAAGGTGCTCTCACGACCCTTCATGGTGTTCTGGAAGAAGTCGGACTCAAACTCGCCGCTCACGGTGCGCAGGGTGGCCCGGAAGGGCTCGCTGCCGGGAATTCTCACGAAGCAGTCGCCGCTGGTGGTGGTCACGTCCATCTCGGAGGGGGTCACGCCGCTGTACAGGGTGAGGTCGCCGCTGACGCTCTTCATCTGGACCTGATCCACGCTGCCCCGGAAGTCCACTTCACCGCTTACCGTCTTCAGCCGGGCGTACTGCGCGTCGCCCCGGAGATCCATGTCGCCGCTCACCGTTTCCACCCGCAGGTCGTCGGCTCTGCCGCTGAAGTCCACACCACCGCTGGCGGTACGGCACTCCAGCAGGCCCACAGCGGCCTTGCACTCGATCTCCACATCTCCGCTGGCGGTCCGGACCCGCAGGAACTCCCAGAAGCGGGCGGGCAGTTCCAGTTCCACATCGGCGGAGCTGCCGCTGATCCCCCGGCCGCAGAGGAAGGAGGAGGCAGCGGTCTGAATGGGACGGATGACCAGCACGCCGTCCCGGGTGCGGAACACCTCCAGCTCCTCCACATCGCCGCCCACCAGAACATCGTCCTCCGGCTGCCGGGTCATGCGGATGGTGACCTCGCCGCCGGCGGTCTGCACCTCAATGCCCTTGAGCGCCTCCGCCTCAATGGGGCCATCCGTGCTCACATCTTCCCGGCCGGTCACCTCGTCGCGCACATCCTCGTAGGCGTCCCGGGCGGCGTCGGAGGCAGTGTCAAAGGCGTCCCGCATGACGCTCCCCGCCCCCTTGACGGCCTTTTTGATCTCCTTCATGGCATCCTTCACCACGGTCTTGATCTCCTCGGAGTCCACCTCGAAGGTGTGGGTCTCGTCAGTGCCGCGGCCCGCTCCGGCACGGAACTTGCCGCTCTCGTTGTCATAGCCCATGGAGACCTTCCAGCCGCCGGGCTTCGAGGTCTTCTCCGCCTTTTCGGCCTCGGCAGCCTCAACATCCTCGACAAGCTCGGCATCTTCCACATTCTCCGTGGGGGCGGACTTGGCGCGGGCCTCTTTCACCGTGTCTCTGGCCTCGCCGAAGATCTGTCTGGCTCTGCCCACGGCGGTCTTGACGATGTCCTCCACATTGCGCACGACCTCGTTGAGCACATCGCTCTCATCCCGCACAGGCTGGGGCAGGGGCTCGTCAGGCTCCATGCCGGCCAGATACTCCACCAACTCATCGGTATCACCCAGCGCGTCCTTGGCCCGCTCCAGCGCTTCCTCCTGCTCCACGCCGGAGGCCATCAGCTCCTCATAGCGCAGGCTCAGGTTTTCCGCCAGTTCCTCCACCAGCTCCTCCTTGGCCACGCTCTCGGGCGCGGCGGACAGGCGGCGGGACACATACTCTCTCAGCATATCCTTCATGATTTCTTCCTCCTATCACTTAATCAGGCGGTTCAGCAGCATACAGGTGTGCTCCCAGTCCCGGCGGTTCAGCTCCAGCTGGTCCTCCCCCTCCGGAGTGATGGCGTAGTAGCGGCGGCGTGCGCCGCTGCCCTCGTCCCCCCAATAGGAGCGGATGAACCCGCTCTGCTCCAGCCGCTTAAAGGCGGTGTACAGGGTGGCCTCCTTCAGGCCGTACTCCCCGTCGGTGAGCTGCTGAATATTTTTGTTAATTTCATAACCGTAATTGTCACCGGCGGCCAGTTGTGCTAAAATAATGGTATCTGTGTGTCCGCGCAGCAGGTCAGACGAGATAGACATATAAACTGCTCCTTTCCGTTTGCGTGAGTTACCTCACTTGTCGAAGTAACTTATGGATGCATAGTATCACAAGATACCTCGCCTGTCAAGGTATTTCACAAAAATTTTTTGACTCCATGTCAATGAAAGGATGAATGTCATGAGTGAATGTACTCACAACTGCTCCACCTGCGGTTCCAGCTGCAGCGAGCGCACCGAGCCTGTGGATCTCCGCAAGCCCGCCAACCAGCTGTCCAAAATCGGCAAGGTCATCGCCGTGGTCAGCGGCAAGGGCGGTGTGGGCAAGTCCACCGTCACCTGCTCTCTGGCTGCCGCCATGGCCGCCCGGGGTAAGAAGGTGGCCGTGCTGGACGCCGACATCACCGGTCCCTCCGTCCCCAAGGCCTTCGGCGTCCACCAGAAGGCAGAGGGCAGCGACCTGGGCATCTACCCCGCCGTCAGCCGCGGCGGCGTGGAGATCATGAGCCTCAACCTGCTCACCGAGCGGGAGACCGACCCCGTGGTGTGGCGCGGTCCCGTGATCGCCGGCGCGGTGGAGCAGTTCTGGACCGACGTCATCTGGGGCGATGTGGACTATATGTTCGTGGATATGCCTCCCGGAACCGGCGACGTGCCTCTGACCGTGTTCCAGTCCCTGCCTGTGGACGGCATCATCGTGGTGTCCGCTCCCCAGACGCTGGTGGGCATGATCGTCACCAAGGCCGTGCGCATGGCCGAGCTGATGGACATTCCCGTGCTGGGCCTGGTGGAGAACTACAGCTACTTCAAGTGCCCCGACTGCGGCAAGGAGCACCCCATCTTCGGCGAGAGCACCATTGACGCCCTGGGGGCTCAGCTGGATCTGCCCGTGCTGGCCAAGCTGCCTCTGGACCCCGCCCTGGCCGAGGCCGTGGACAACGGCGAGGTGGAGGGCTATCAGCCCAATCCCATGGCCGGCGTGGCCGCCATGCTGGACAAGGCCTGACCTCACCCCCTATATGATGATATGCCCTCCGGGAGCCATTCCATTCCCGGAGGGCTCAGCGTGTCGAAGAACTTCGACACGCTTCTCAGAAATGCAAGCATTTCTTCGAGGGGATGCAGTTCGCTTCTGCGCACTCGCTATGCTCGCACGCTTGCGAACTGAGAAGTGTTTTTTCTGAGGCACATGTCCTCAGAA
>JAQXJQ010000111.1 GCA_029009035.1 Oscillospiraceae bacterium
GGCCCAGCCAGCTGTCGGGATGGGTCTGACCTTCCATCAGCCCCAGTCTGAGGGTCTGGGAGACACCCAGATTGGCCACCTTTGCCCGGTCGAGGATCTCGGCCAGATGCTTTTCGTATTGGGGAAGCTCCCGGGCCAGTACCACCGCGGCAGGAGTGAGGTACAGCCGTTTCTTCATACGGACAAAAAGCTGCATATTCAGCTCATGTTCCAATGCGGAGATCTGCTGAGAGAGGGCGGGCTGGGTGATGTAAAGCTGCTTTGCGGCCTCGGTAAAATTGAGACATCGCGCGGCGGTGAGAAAATAGCGCACCTGCAGATCGGTCATATCGGTCACCTCCGTAATATTATATCATAATTTTTTTGGAATACCATAAGCAAATGCTTATGAATTGATAATGACGGCGAATTTTACAGGAAACCCTGCCTTTGATATGATAAGGGCAGCAAAACCGGTAAAAATGAATGGAGGTACCTGTCATGACTGACCGCGAAGCCTGTATGAAGCTCTACCGCCACGAGAAGATCGACTACATCCCCAATCTGGACGCCCACTCCAATCTGCTGTTTATGGATCCGCTGGAGCACGGCTGCGGATTTTTCGACAAGCGGAATGAGATCTACACCGATATCTTCGGGGTCAAATGGATCCTGCATGGAGAGGGCTCCATCCCTGTGCCCGGCGAGTACCGCTTGAAGGATATCACCCGGTTCCGGGAGGAGAAGGTCATCCCCACCGATGAGCAGATCGACGCCTTTGCGTGGGATGAGCTGATCGCCGGGTTTACCCACAGCCCCATGTGGGACGGGGAGAACAAGATCAACCGTGTGCTGCTCCCCGCGGGATTTTTTGAGCGCCTGCACCATCTGATGGGCATGGAGGAGGCCATGATCGCGCTGATCGAGGAGCCGGAGGCCGTGGCGGAGTTCAACAAAGAGATGGTGCGCTACAAAAAACGCGTGCTGGACAACCTCTGCAGCCGCATCCGTGTGGATGTGCTCATGTTCATGGACGACTACGGCAACGGGAAAAATATGTTCATGTCCCGGGACATGTGGCTGGAGCTGTACTTTGAACCGCTGAAGGAGATCGTGGCCTATACCAAGTCCAAGGGCGTGGTCTTTGAGCTTCACTCCGACGGCTATATCACCCCCATCGTGGGCGATATCGTGGAGGCCGGCGTAGACGCCACCAATCCCATGGAGGGCATCAACGATATCAAGATGATCGCGGAGAAGTACAGCGACCGCCTGCTCATCATCGGCGGTCAGCTGGGAACTCAGATCCCCTATGCCGGCGAGAAGCGGATGCGGGAGATCGTAAAGACGGCGTGCGCTCAGCTGGCGCATACCGGCGCGTGGTTCCCGGATTTCTTTGTGCCCGGACTGGCTCCGGAGAAGATCAAGCTCCTTGTGGGATGCTACATGGAGGAGCTGGGCCGCTTGGGCTATCAGTGCAGGTAATCAAAACGGACAGAGGGCGGGTCGAAGGACCCGCCCTTTTCAGCTAAAAGGGACTTGCGGAATTGGGAAAATATGAGTATACTGAAACCGATCGGCAGAGTAGGAGCGTGTGTGTTGTCCTCATTGAGGCCAGTGCCGGCGGGACGGGGAGTTGTCCGCCGGACGAAAAACACCGTGTGTTTGCAGTACACGCTCCGCATCCCGCTGCCGCATGGCGGAGCTCGGAACTCCTTTGTGCGGCATACCCATCTGGGGCTGCCAAAACACAAAGGAGGTCTTTTTATGAAACTCTATTCCTCTCCCCTGGCAAAAGGGTACTGGCATGACGCCGTATCCGACTTCAAAAAGCTGCGCGTGCTGGTGTTCTCCGCTCTGATGGTGGCGGCCTGCGTGGCCATGTCCTACATTCCCTCTATCCATGTGGCGGAAAATGTGAAGGTGACCTGGGGCTTTTTGGCCCGCGCCACCTGCGCTCTGGTGGGCGGCCCCATCAACGCGCTGGTGTTCGGCTTTGTGGAGGACACCGTGGGCTTCTTTATGAACCCTGACGGCGGGTACTTCTTCGGCTACGCCCTGACCACCATGCTGGGCACCATGATCTATGCACTGTTCTTCTACCGGGCCAGAGTGACGGTGCTGCGCATCGTGCTGGCAAAGATCTGCACCAATGTGCTTAATGTGTTTCTGGGCAGCCTGTGGAGTGCCATGCTGTACAGCAAAGGCTACATCTACTACATGACCAAGAGCGCCATGAAGAACCTCGTCATGCTGCCGGTGCAGATCATCATGCTTGTGGTGCTCTTCGGCGCACTGCTGCCGGTGCTTCACAAAATGGGTTTTCTGCCCAATCAGGCGGAGAGGCTGGGGCTGTTCCGCCAGAAGGCAAAGGACTGAACCGAATAAATGACGCCATGTCCGCATACCTTCCCTCGGGGGGTATGCGGACATGACTTTTATCGCCAAGCTCAGCGGGATGCTGTGGGGTGGGCCGTTGCTGGCGGCCTTTCTCCTGGTGGGGGGATATTACTCCATCCGCACCGGCTTTTTTCAGATCTTTCACCTTCCTCTGTGGTGGAGGACCACGGTGGGTTCGCTGGTGCAAAAGCGTGAGCGCACAGGGGAGGGCATCACCCAGCTTCAGGCGCTGTCCACCGCGCTGGCCGGTATCATCGGAACCGGCTCCGTGGCAGGGGTGGCGGCGGCCATCTTCTATGGGGGGCCGGGGGCGGTGTTCTGGATGTGGATGTCGGCGCTGCTGGGGGCGATGACCGGTTTTGCGGAGAAAACGCTTGCGGTGCGTCACCGGGAAAAGGGGCCGGACGGCCAATGGCGGGGCGGACCCATGCAGTACATCAAAAAGGGACTGAATTTGCCTGCTTTGGCCAGGTTTGTGGCGGTTTTGGGGGTGGCGGAGACCTTACTGGGCAGCAATCTGGCCCAGGCAAACTCCATCGCCACGGCGTTGGCGGGCACGGCGGGGGCGAACCGCAGGGCGGTGGGCATTGTGCTGGCGGCGCTGGTGTCGGTGATCCTGGTGGGCGGGATCCGGCGGATCGGCGGGCTTTGCGAGTTTTTGGTGCCGCTGATGGCGGTGCTGTACATCGGCGGGGGATTGGCGGTCATCATCGTCCACTATCGGCAAATTCCCGCGGCGCTGGAGCAGATCCTCCGCTATGCCTTCGCACCCAGAGCGGTGGTGGGGGGATACTCCATGGGGACCGCGCTGCGCTACGGTGTGGCAAGGGGGGTATTCACCAACGAGGCCGGTCTGGGCATGGCGTCCATGGCCCACGCCTGCGCGGAGGTGAAGGAGCCGGGGGAGCAGGGGATGTGGGGCATTTTCGAGGTGTTTTTTGCCACCATCGTGATCTGCTCCGTCACCTCCTTCGTCATTCTCACCTCCGGGCTTTATGTACCGGAGGAGGCGATGTCGATGATCCGGGGCGGAAATGTCCCTGCATCCATGCTGGGGGCGCCCCTGGTGGCGGGGTGCTTTGCCGCGGTGATGGGGCGGGCCGGGGAGTGGTTGGTGACGGTGTCCCTCATCCTCTTTGCCTTCACCTCTCTCATCGGCGCGGGCTACTGCGGCAGACGGTGCGTGGAGGAGCTGTGCACTTCCCGCTGGCTGATGGTGCTCTACCATTTGATTTTGCCCGCCTGCATCATCATGGGGGCGGTGGCGGATCTCACCACGGTATGGGAGCTGGTGGATCTGCTCAACGCCATGCTGGCCATCCCAAATCTGGCGGCTCTGCTGCTGCTGTCCCCGGAGGCGCTGTGGTGCCTGCGGCGGTTTTTGGCTGTGCAAAGGGAAATAGGACCGGGAAAGGAGCGATCTTAGGTTCGCTCCTTTTTTGCGCGCGCCACGGGTCGAAATTTCCCGCGGCTATTCTCATTCCGGAAATTGTGTGGTATAATAGCTTTAACTATCTTGGGGTGCTGCACTCTCTGGAGGGATACCTGTGGGAAACCTTTCAAAAATATATGACCGGATCAGCCGGGAAGTGCCCGATCTGGAGCTTCGCCGCAACGAGCCCATGAGCCGCCACACCACCTTCCGTGTGGGGGGACCGGCGGCCTTGATGGCGCTGCCGGCGGATGCCCAGCAGCTGTTGGCTGCGGCGAACATTGCCCGGGAAGAGGGGGTAACGCCTCTGTTTGTGGGCATGGGCTCCAATCTGCTGGTGGCGGATGAGGGGCTGAACGCCTTCGTCATCAAGACCGCCCCCCGGATGAGCGGCTGCCGGGTGGAGGGCAGCTCCATCACCGCGCTGGCGGGAACTCCGCTGTTCCAGATCGCCAATGCCGCCGCCGACCACGGCCTCACCGGCCTTGAGTTTGCCCACGGCATCCCCGGGAGCCTGGGCGGAGCGATCACCATGAACGCAGGGGCTTACGGCGGGGAGATGAAGCAGGTCGTCCGCTCTGTCCGCGCCTTGAATGAAAGGGGCGGGATGGAGGAGCTGTCTGCGCAGGATTGTGATTTTTCCTACCGTCACTCCCTTTTCTCCGACGGGAGGCGGACGGTGATCGTCGCCACCATGGAGCTGCAGAGCGGTGATGAGGGGCAGATCCGTGCCACGATGGCGGAGCTGATGGCCAAGCGGAGAGAGAAGCAGCCGCTGGAATGGCCCAGCGCCGGCTCCACCTTCAAGCGGCCGGAGGGAAATTTCGCCGCGGCGCTCATTGACCAGTGCGGGCTGAAGGGGCTGCGGTGCGGAGGCGCGCAGGTCTCGGAAAAGCACGCGGGTTTTGTGATCAACGCCGGCGGCGCCACCTGCGCCGATATTCTGGCACTGATGGAGGAAGTGCGCCAGCGGGTCCTGCATGAGACGGGCGTGGAGCTGGAAGCGGAAGTGAAATACTTGCGGTAAAAAGGAGAGAGAAGCATGGAATTTCTTGTGGTCTCCGGGCTTTCCGGCGCCGGAAAATCGACGGTAATGTCTATTTTTGAAGATATCGGGTACTTCTGCGTGGATAATCTTCCCCCTGTGCTCATCCCCAAATTCGCGGAGATGTGCATGGGCGGCTCCGGCGCGTACGAGCGGGTGGCCATGGTCTGTGACATCAGAGGCGGCACCACCTTTGACGCCCTGTTTGAGTCGCTGGATACGCTGCGTGCCATGGCCTTTGACTACAAGATCCTCTTTGTGGAGGCCAACGACCAGACCATCATCAAGCGCTACAAGGAGACCCGCCGCAGTCACCCTTTGATGACGGGCGGAATAAGTCTGACTGAGGCGGTGGAGCGGGAGCGCCGTGCCATGGAGCCGGTGCGCCGTCGGGCCGACTATGTGATCACCACCACAGATCTGCCCACGAAGAAGCTGCGCGCGGCGGTGCTGGAGCTGTTTATGCCCCACAATCAGCAGGGAAACGAGATGAGCATTTCCGTCATGTCCTTCGGGTTCAAGTACGGTGTTCCCATGGAAGCGGATCTGATGTTTGACGTGCGTTTCCTGCCCAATCCCTTCTATGTGGAGCAGCTGCGGGAAAAAACCGGATTGGATGACGCCGTGCGGGACTATGTGTTCCGGAACGGCTCCACCGGGGAGTTTATGGAGCGCCTGAAGAGCATGATCTCCTTCCTCATCCCCCAGTATGCGGAGGAGGGAAAGAGCGCCCTGGTGATCGCCATTGGCTGCACCGGCGGACATCACCGCTCGGTGGCGGTGACCCACGCGCTGACCCGGTATATCAGGGAACTGGGCTATAATGTCAGCGAGACCCACCGGGATATGACAAGGGGCTGATCGAATGATGGAACTGCATAAAGGGCCTGCCATCGTAGCCATCGGCGGCGGACACGGGCTATCCTCGATTTTGCGCGGTTTGAAGCTGTATACCGACGATCTGACCGCCATCGTCACCGTGGCGGATGACGGCGGCGGCTCCGGAATGCTGCGGGAGGACCTGAGTATGCCCCCTCCCGGGGATATCCGCAACTGCATGGAGGCGCTGGCGGATACGGAGTCCATCATGCAGCGGCTGCTGTCCTACCGCTTTGGAAGCGGCAGACTGGCAGGTCAGGCCTTCGGCAACCTGCTGTTGGCAGCCCTCAACGGCATCTCCGGTTCTTTTGATGAGGCGGTGGCCCGGATGAGCGATGTTTTGGCCATCACCGGCCGCATTCTGCCTGTGACCAACGCCAATGTGGTGCTGGAGGCGACCTTTGAAAACGGCACCAGCGTGCAGGGAGAGTCCCGCATTTTCTCCTTCAAAAAGGCGCAGAACTGCCGCATCCGTGAGGTGCGCCTGCTGCCCGAAAACTCTCCCGCTCTGCCTGCGGCGCTGGAGGCCATCCGTCAGGCGGATGTGGTGCTGCTGGGGCCGGGCAGCCTGTACACCAGCGTGGTCCCCAACCTGTTGGTGGACGGCATTGCCGATGCCATTCGCAACAGCCGTGCCCTGAAGATCTATGTGTGCAACATCATGACCCAGGACGGGGAGACCGAGGGCCTGTCCGCCTCGGAGCATGTGGCTGCGCTGTTCCGGCATGGAGGAGAGGGCATTGTGGACATCTGCCTGTGCAATGACCGCGCTGTGCCCCGCCGTCTGCTGGAGCGGTACTCCCGGGAGGACGCGGAGCCGATGCGGGTGGATGTGGAAAATCTGGAGCGCCTGGGCGTGCAGGTGGTGCAGCGGGATCTGCTGGACCTGGAGATCGACTATGCCCGCCACTCCGGCGTCAAGGTGGCGGAGACCGTGCTGGATCTGTACAGAGACTGTGCAGAGACCAGAATTTTCTGAGAAAGAGGGTAGCATGCCGTGAGTTTTTCCTCCGGAGTAAAGCAGGAACTATGCAAACAGAGTATTGCCCGGCGCTGCTGTGCTCAGGCGGAGGCTTACGGCGTCCTGCTGTTCTGCAACACCTTTCACAGCCGGGGCCTTCGCATCATCACCGAGTCCCCCTGGCTGAAGGAGCGGCTTCCCGTGCTGTTCCGCAAGGCATTCCGCGTGAGCTTTGATGAGATCCCCGACGCCGACGAGGGGAAGGGGACCTTTCTCATCGAGGATGGGGAAAAGCTGAAGTGCATTTTCGACAGCTTTGGCCTGGAGCAGAATGCGCCGCTGCATGTAAACTTCGCCCATCTGGAAGAGGAGCATTGCCGCACCGCCTTTTTGCGGGGGGCATTTCTGGCCGGCGGCTCGGTGACCGATCCGCTGAAGAGCTACCATCTGGAGCTGGCCACCTCCCATTACCATGTGGGCCGTGAGGTGCCCGCGCTGATGGTGGATATGGGATTTGCCCCCAAGACCACGGTGCGCAAGGGGAATTACATTACATATTTCAAGCAGAGTGAGCATATTGAGGATCTGCTCACCGCCATCGGCGCCCCCATTTCCGCCATGGATATGATGACCTCCAAGCTGGAGCGCAACCTGCGGGGCAGCGTGAACCGCAGAGTGAACTGCGACGCCGCCAATCTGGACAAGCTGGTGGCCGCGGCGCAGAGCCAGATCGAAGCCATCCATGTGCTGGAGGAGCAGGGGGCGCTGGTCAGCCAGCCTGCCAAGCTGCAGGAGGCGGCGCGCCTGCGCCTGGAGAATCCGGAGCTGACCCTGGGGGAGCTGGCTGCGCTGTGCGATCCTCCGGTGACCAAGTCCGCCTTCAACCACCGGCTGCGCAAGCTGGTGGAGCTTTCCAAGAGCGAGAAATAAGAGGAGGGAGACCCCTATGGCATTTACCCATCTTCATGTGCATACCGAGTTCTCCCTGCTGGACGGAGCCTGCCGCATCAAGGAGCTGGCAAAGCGGGTCAAGGCGCTGGGACAGGACAGCATCGCCATCACCGATCACGGCGTGATGTACGGCGTCATCGACTTCTACCGCGCCTGTAAGGCGGAGGGGATCAAGCCCATCATCGGCTGTGAGGTCTATGTGGCACCCCGCACCAGATTTGACCGTGTGCATGAGCTGGACGCCAACTCCAGCCATCTGGTGCTGCTGTGCCGCAATGAGGAGGGCTACAGAAACCTGTCCTACATGGTGTCCAAGGCCTTTGTGGAGGGCTTTTATATCAAGCCCCGTATCGACATGGATCTGCTGCGGGACCACCATGAGGGACTCATCGCCCTCTCCGCCTGCCTGGGAGGCGAGATCCCCAAGCTCCTCAGCCGGGATCTCTATGACCGCGCCAGGGAGAAGGCGCTGGAGATGCGGGAGCTCTTCGGCGCGGACAGCTACTACCTGGAGCTGCAGGACCATCATATTGCGGAGCAGCAGAAGGTAAATGCCGGACTCATCCGCATCCATGAGGAGACGGGGATCCCGCTGGTGTGTACCAACGACGCCCACTACCTTACCCGTGAGGATGCCGCCATGCAGGATACCCTTATGTGCATCCAGACGGGAAAACTGCTGGAGGACGAGAACCGGATGCGGTTTGAGACCAGCGAATTCTATATCAAGAGCGAAGAGGAGATGCTGGCGCTCTTCCCCCGGTATCCGGAGGCGCTGGAGAACACCCACCGCATCGCCGAGGCCTGCAATCTGGAATTCCAGTTCGGCAAGTACCACCTGCCGGAGTTCAAGCTCCCTCCGGGAGAGAGTGATGCAACCGCCTATTTTGAGAAGCTGTGCCGCAAGGGCTTTTCCGAGCGCTATCCCAACGGCACGCAGGAGCAGATGAAGCAGCTGGAGTATGAAATGGGCATCATCAAACAGATGGGCTTTGTGGATTACTTTCTGATCGTCTCCGATTTTATCGGGTATGCCAAGGGCAAGGGCATTCCGGTGGGCCCGGGGCGCGGTTCCGCCGCCGGCTCCATCGTGACCTACTGCCTCTATATCACCGAGATCGACCCGCTGAAATACTCCCTCTTCTTTGAACGGTTCCTGAACCCCGAGCGTGTGACCATGCCCGATATCGACATTGACTTCTGCATTCGCCGCCGGCAGGAGGTCATCGACTATGTATCCCGGAAGTACGGGGAGGACCATGTGGCCCAGATCGTCACCTTCGGCACCATGAAGGCCAAGGCCGCCATCCGTGATGTGGGCCGGGTGATGAACCTGCCCTACGCCGATGTGGACGCCATCGCCAAGCAGGTGCCCTTTGCCCTGGATATGACCATCGACAAGGCGCTGGAGCTGTCCAAGGGACTGTCCGACCTCTATGAGGGGGACGAGCGGGTGAAAAAGGTCATTGACATGGCCCGGCGGATCGAGGGAATGCCCCGCAACGCCTCCACCCATGCCGCCGGCGTGGTCATCACCCGCCGTCCCGTGCATGAATATGTGCCGCTGGCCACCAATGACGATCTGCCTGTGACACAGTACACCATGGTGACTCTGGAAGAGCTGGGCCTTCTGAAGATGGACTTTCTTGGCCTGCGCAACCTTACCATTCTGGACGACGCGGTGCGCATGGTGCGCCGGAACCGGCCGGATTTTGACCTGGCCCAGATCCCCGATGACGACCCCGAGGTGTTCAAAATGCTCTGCGAGGGGCGCACATCCGGCGTGTTCCAGATGGAGTCCTCCGGCATGACCGGTGTGTGCGTGGGGCTGAAGCCCAGGTCCATCGAGGACATCACGGCCATCATCGCCCTGTACCGTCCCGGCCCCATGGATTCCATCCCCCGGTTTATCGCCTGCGCCCATGACCCCAAGCTCATCTCCTATAAGCACCCCGCTCTGGAGCCCATCCTGTCCGTGACCTATGGCTGTATCGTCTATCAGGAGCAGGTCATCGAGATCTTCCGCCGTCTGGCCGGGTACTCTCTGGGGCAGGCCGACATGGTGCGCCGGGCCATGTCCAAGAAGAAGGTGAAGGACAATGAGCGGGAGCGCAGCGCCTTCATCAGCGGCGACCCGTCCCGGGGGATCAAGGGCTGCGCCGCCAAGGGGATTTCTGAAGCGGTGGCCCAGTCCATCTATGACGAGATCTATGATTTCGCAAGCTATGCCTTCAATAAGGCCCACGCCGTGTCCTATGCGGTGGTGGCCTATCAGACGGCGTGGTTCAAGTGCCACTATCCCCGGGAGTATATGGCCGCTCTGCTCACCTCCGTGCTGGACTCCCAGGATAAGGTGGCGGAATATATTGCCGAGTGCAAGGAGAACGGGATCGCCCTTCTGCCGCCGGACATCAACGAGTCCGGTCCTGAATTCACGGTGTCCGGCGAGCACATCCGCTTCGGCCTGGCGGCGCTGAAAGGTGTGGGCAGGAGCTTTGTCAGCGCAGTGCTGGAGGAGCGTGAAAAGGGAGGAAGCTTTACATCCTTCCCGGAGTTTTGCAGCCGTATGTATGACTGCGACCTGAATAAGCGGGTGCTGGACAGCCTCATTCGCTCCGGTTCCTTTGACAGCATGGGATATCGCCGCAGTCAGCTGTTGAAAGTGTTTGAGCAGGTGGTGGACTCCATCGCCCGGGACCGCCGGCAAAATCTGGAGGGACAGTTTGACCTCTTTGGCGGCGGGGGAGACAAGGTGTCTGTGCCGGAGATGATCCTGCCCGACATTCCCGAGTTCTCCCGCAGCGAGCTGATGAGCATGGAAAAGGAGGTCACCGGCCTCTACCTCAGCGGACACCCCATGGACGAGTACCGGGAGCAGGCCAAGCGGCTGGGCGCCGTGCCCATCGGGGCTATTCTTTCCGAGCTTCAGGAGGGGGAGTCCCAGCGCTACGGAGACGGCCAGCGGGTGAAGCTGGCGGGGATCATCTCCTCGGTCAAGACCAAGACCACCAAGAACAATTCCCTGATGGCGTATGTCATGCTGGAGGACGCCTCCGGTGCGCTGGAGATGATGGCCTTTTCCCGCACGCTTTCGGAGAGCGGAGCCTTCCTCAAAGCGGGGCAGGCCGTTGCGGTGGCGGGGCGGATCTCCGTGCGGGATGAGAAAAACCCCCAGATCATGGTGGATAAGATCGCGCCCCTCAATCTGAAGCAGCAGGGAAACGCATTGGAATCGGAGAAAAAGCAGAACCGCACGCTCTGGATCAAGCTGCCTGACGGCAGGCGGCTGGACTGGCTGAGCAAGCTGATGGAGATGTTCCCGGGAAAGGAGACTGCCATCGTCTATCTGGAGGACAGCGGAAAAAGATTGAAAACCGCCTGTGTGATCCATGAGGCGCTGGTGGCGGAGCTGAGGGAGACCCTTGGCGATTCCGGTGTGGTCATTCAATGAGGGAAAGGAGTTTGTATGCAGAAATTTATAAAAAAAGCAGCGACGCTCCCTTTTCATATTCTCAGTAAGCTGACCAAGCTGATGTTCCACCGGATCGGCATTATGACGGTGCTGATTTTGTTCCAGTTGGTGCTGTACGGCGTGGTCTGGGCGTCCCTGCGGGACAGCGTGATCTATTCTTACATCAACAACCTGATGTCGCTGCTGTCGGTGGCCGCGGTGCTCTGGGTGGTGAGCGACAAAAGCGATCCGGGCTATAAGATCGGCTGGATCATCATCATCCTGGTATTCGTGCCCTTTGGATGCATCGCCTATCTGTTGTTGGGGGGAAACCACCTCTCCAGAAGGGGCCAGCGCAGGCTGCAGGTGATGGAGCGCCGGATACGCCAGCAGTTGGGGCCGGACTGCGGGCGTGCGGAGTCCCTGGGAAAGCTGCTGGGGGAGGACGCCGAGTGCATGGCCCGGTATCTGGAGAACTCCTCCAGCTGCCCGGTGTACGGCAATACCGAGACAAAGTTTTATCCTTTGGGCGATGTGTGCTATGACGACATCCTTGCTGCCCTGGAGAGCGCGGAAAAGTATATCTTCATTGAGTACTTCATCATTGAGGAGGGAAAGCTCTGGAACTCCGTTTTGAGCATTTTGGAGCGAAAGGCCGCGCAGGGGGTGGACGTCCGGGTCATTTATGACGATATCGGCTCCATATTCACCCTTCCCGCAAGCTACCCCTATAAATTGGAAAAAATGGGGATCCAGTGCCGGGTCTTTAACCGGCTGGTCCCGGTGGTGTCCCTGCGGCAGAATAACCGCGACCACCGCAAGCATATGATCATCGACGGAAAAATCGCCTTTACCGGCGGTATCAATATGGCGGATGAGTACATCAACGCCAAGGAGCGCTTTGGCCATTGGAAGGACTCCGCCATCCGCCTGGAGGGCGACGGCGTCTGGTCCATGACCATGTCCTTCCTCAGTATGTGGAATTTCACCGGCAGTCAGGACGACAGGCTGTCTTCCTTCCGCCCGGAGCCTGCCGCGGCGGGCGCCAAAGGCTATGTCCAGCCCTATCACGATTGTCCCTGGGACGATGAGCCGGTGGGGCAGACGGTGTATATGAACCTCATCCACCGCGCCAAGCGCTATGTCTATATCACCACGCCCTATCTGGTCATTGATCACAGCGTGACGCTGGCGCTGATGACGGCGGCAAAATGCGGGGTGGATGTGCGCATCATCACCCCCCATATCCCGGACAAAAAGACGGTGTTTGAGGTGACCCGCGCCTACTACCGTGAGCTGCTGAAGGCCGGCGTGAAGATCTACGAGTATGAGCCGGGCTTTATCCACAGCAAGAATTTCGTGGTGGACGATCACTTTGCCACCGTGGGCACGGTGAACATGGACTACCGCAGTATGTTCCTTCATTTTGAAAACGGCGTCATGCTCTATGACACGCCTTCCATTGAAGATATCCGCAGGGACTTCCTGGAGACCCAGAAAAAGAGCATTCGGATCACCCTGGAAGACTGTGATGCGGTTCCCCTTTACAGGCGTGTGTTCCGTTCGATTCTGCGCATTTTCGCTCCGCTTCTTTGAGCCGGACAAAACGATCCCGGACAGCTTTGCTGTCCGGGATCGTTTCGTTTTTGTGTCAGTCAAAAAGCTGCTTGGCTTTGGTGTAGTTGAACACCGGGCCTTCCAGACACACATAGGTCTCGTTGATCTTGCAGTGTCCGCACTTGCCCACGGCGCAGGACATCTTTCTCTCAAAGGAGACCCAGATCCTGTCCTCGGCTGCGCCGTTTTTCAGACATTCCAGCGCGGCAAAGTGCATCATCACCGGAGGGCCGACGATGACCACGTTGTAGTCCTCAAAGTCCCTGAAGGGCACCTTGCCGACATGGGCGGTGACCAGGCCGCTCTCAAAGCCGGGGGCGGAGGAGTTGTCCAGGGTGGGGATCACATGGAACCTGCCCTTGAACTTCTCGATCTCCTCGGTGAAGAGCACGGCGTCAATGTCCTTGAAGCCGCAGATCAGGTGGAGGGACTTGACCTCATCGGAATGGTCGTAGAAGTAGTTGAGGGTGGTTTTGACGGGAGCCATACCGGTGCCGCCGCAGATGACCACCAGATCCTTGCCCTTGAACTGCTCCACGGGGAAGGGCTTTCCATAGGGGCCGCGCATGAAGAGGGTGTCCCCGGCGTTCAGCCCGAAGATGCCGTCGGTCAGGCGTCCGATTTTGCGAATGGTGAATTCCACAAAGCCATCCCCCTTGCCGCTGACCGAGATGGGGGCCTCGCCCACCTTGGGGATGGACAGCTGGAAGAACTGGCCGTGGTCGGTGACGCCGTCATAGGCCACGCGGAAGGTGTACTCGGCACGGGTCTCCTTCAGTACGCTGAGGATCTTGTGGGGGGAGGGGAGCATGATGTTGTCCATATCAGTTGTCCTCCTTTTCCAGCAGTTCGGCCAGACCGTTGACCGCGTCCAGATAGTCGATGTTCCTGGGGCACCGGTCCACGCAGCGGCCGCAGCCCACACACATATGCTCGCTGCCGCCGAAGCGCTGATTGTAGTCATAGACCTTGTGGAGGACCTTGAAGCGCATGTTGGCGCCGGGGGTCTTGCGGGCCATACCGCCGCCGGCAGTCCTGGTGAAGTCCTGCAGCATACAGGAGGACCAAACACGGCGGCGTTCGCCGTCACGGCTGGTCTCGTCGTAGATCACATCCACGGTGTCGAAGCAGGAGCAGGTAGGGCACACGGTGTTGCAGCCGCCGCAGCCGATGCACTGCTCGTCATACTGCGCCCAGTAATCGCTCTTGCAGATCTCGCCCAGGGTCTCGCGGTTGGCGATCTGCGGGAGCTTGGCGGTGCGCTTGTTTTCCCGGACAAATTGGGGGGCAAAGTCGATGGGGACTTCGTCGGCGAAGTAGGGGAGGAAGGCCTCGTCCTTGACCTCCACCAGTGCGCAGATGTCGTCGATGCGGACGGCCACGCTGTACTCGTCGGCCACATTGGACCCCATAGACACGCAGAAGCAGGAGTCAAAGCTCTCTTTGCACTCCAGCATGAAGATGTGGAGCTTTTCTCTCATGCGGCTGTAGTAGAGGTCGGGGTTTCCGTTGCGGAGGAAGATGTTGTCCAGGCGGCGGATGGCATTCACATCGCAGGGGCGGGCGAAGAGGATGATGTCCTTATCGTCCTCCAACTCCTTCTGGGTGCACACATCCTCCTTGAACAGGAACATGGTCTGGGAGATGGGGTAGAACACTTCCTTGGGGGAGAAGTGGGACTTCTCGTTGTGGACGATCTCCGCCATGCTGCGGATCTCGCCGTAGCGGATGAGGTCGGTGCCCTTGGGACCGCGTTTGGCAAAACGCTTGGGGGCGAAAATGCGGTATCTTTCCCTCAGTCTGGCGAAGATGTTGTCCATGCGCTCTGCGCGGACGGAGTAGCTGGCGGCCTGCTTCACGCTGCCTTCTGACAGGGCGTCCAGCATGGCGCGGTCCATGCGCAGGAAGCCAAGGGTGATACGACCCACGGCTTTGTAGAAGTCCGCGCGGGCGTACTTCTCAATGTCAGAGACAAAGCCGGGGATCCAGCTCAGCAGATGCCTGTCCAGAAAGTCCTTTTGTGCCTCAAGGTCGGTGCCCCGGCACAGGCCGGCCATGAACTCCAGCTCCAGGGCAATGTGATCTTCCATGAGGTCGGCGTATTTGGTGTCCTTGGTCAGGCCGCTGCGGGCGTAGAGCCCGCACACATCCTCCCAGGCCTCCTGCATGAAGATCTTTTTCGCACTGGTATACACGGACTCACAGGGAATGGCAGCGGCGCCGTCGGCGGAGCCGGCAGCGAGGAAGACGGTGGCGTAGTCCACGGCCAGATCCTCCGGCGCATTGCCGCCGCAGCAGTCCAGATAGGTGCGCAGCATGGCGTATCCCTCCGCCAGATCCTCATTTCCGGCAGTGGGGAAGCTCATGGCCTTCAGCGCATCCAGCAGGGGGGCGTCCACCTCCACGCGGTAGAGGCGGGAGAGCAGCGCATAGAGTCGGGCGCGGCGGGACATATCGGCTTTTGTGATCATCATGCCTTGCTCACTCCTTTCTTCCAGACACTGTGTTCGATGCAGTCCTGGGGCATCACATCTTTCCACTGGGCGTTGCGCAGAATGTAGCGGACGGTGGGGCCGTTGCCGAAATCACGCAGGGTATGGATGTGGGCGGGGTCGACGCCGGCGAGCAGCCGGGAGACCTCGCTGTCGGGATCGTTGATGTCGCCGTAATAGAGGGCGCTGCCGGAGCAGTTGCGGATGCAGGCGGGAACCTCGCCCACTTCACGCAGCTGGGCGCACAGGGTGCACTTGTCGGACACCCGCAGCTCCTTATTGGTGTTGATGCAGTCATAGGGACAGGCGCGCTTGCAGGAGCCGCAGCCGATGCACAGGTCGCGGTCGATCCTGATGACGCCGTCCTCCCCGTCCTTGTAGCAGGCGCCGGTGGGGCAGACCTGAACGCAGGAGGGGTTCTCGCACTGCTGGCACATGGTGGTGAGGAAATACATCTGCAGGTCGGGGTAGACGCCGTCCGGGCCGATGGTGCAGACCTTGTTGCGGCCCTGACCCAGAGCCACGGTGTTCTCCAGCTTGCAGGCCACCTGGCAGCCTTTGCAGCCGATACAGCGGTCCGCGTCTACGACAAAGGTAAACTGTTTCATGCCTGCACCTCCTTGGTGGGTTCGGTGGGGATGGGCAGCCAGGGACGGAAGTCCTCGGGATTGAGCCACACGCCCTCGGGAGCGCCGTCAGCGGGGTAGACCTTGACCTGGAAGGCGCGGAGGGTGTAGGTGCCCACCTGGGGATTGAAGGGAGCGCTGGCCTTGGTCAGCATATTCACATTCATTTCCCTCCAGCCGTGGGTGGGGGTGTTCAGAGTCTCCGGGTTCCAGAAGCGCTCCATGTACACGGTGCCGGGGTTGATGCCCTGGGTGATCTTGGCCACACCGCGGGTCTTTCCCCGGCGGGACTCGATCCAGGTCCACATACCGTCCTCAATACCGTATTTCTCAGCGGCGTCGGGATGGATCCACAGCTCGGGAGCGGGGTACATCTCCCGCAGCCAGGGGATGTTGCGCAGGGTGTTGTGGTGATAGTAGGGGACGCGGCCGCCGGTGTAGGTGAGGGGGTACTCGGTGTCGGTCAGGGGGCTTTCCACCGGCTCCATATAGTAGGGCAGGGGGTCGTAATCCTCGTCGGCAGGCTCCAGATCAATGGGGCTGAAGGGCCTGCCGGTGCGCCCCAGGGTGATCATGGCGTCGTTGTAGATCTCGCACTTGCGGGAGGGGGTGGGGAAGCCGCCGGGCAGCCCGCCCAGCTTGGGGTCGGCCTGCTTGTACACATAGTAGGTGCGCCACTGATCCTTGGGCAGGTACTCGATGGGGGCTTTGGCGGCAAATTCCTTCCAGCTCATGCCCAGACGGTTGACCCAGTGGCTGAGGAACTCGTCCATGCTGTCCCAGTAGGTCAGATCGTGACCCATGTACTCCGCGTCAAAGGCCTTGGCGCAGGCCTCGTGGCCCAGTTCGCCGCACTTTTTGGCCAGTTTGGACCAGAACAGGGTCTCATCCATGGTCTCCCACAGGTGGGTGACGGCCTGACGGGCAACCAGCGTGTTGCAGGTCTCCACCAGCATATCGGTCTCCAGCCACTCCTCGGAGGGGATCAGGATGTCGGCATAGGCGGAGAAGGAGGTGGGGTACATATAGACGTGGACGATGAAGTCCAGCTTTTGAATGGCCTGTTCCCAGCGCTGACTGTCGGCGGTGGCGCCCAGCTTGTTGCCGGAGCGGTCGATCCACACACGGGGCTGGTAGGGTTCGCCGGTGAGGATGGCGTCCAGAACGCTGGAGGGGTGACCGGCCCACCAGATACCCAGTCCCTTGTGGGCGCGACCGCCCAGACGCTTTTTGAGCTGCTCGTTGGGCAGACGGCCTGCCGCCACGGGAACGGGGTAGTTGGGCATATCGAAACAACCACTGGTGCGGAAGCGCTGGAGCAGAGCACCGGGACGCTCCACATTACCCATGAGCAGGTCAATGGTGGCGGCAGCCATGGCCGCCTGAACGGAGTTGGGGGTCTGGTCGGTGGCCACGCCGATGGCAAGGCCGCTGGGGGTGTTGTCGGCAAAGATGCGGATGGCCTTTTCGATGGCCTTGGGGTCCAGGGTGCAGATCTCGCCGGCCTTTTCCAGGGTGTACTCGCAGCACCGCTCCCAGAGCAGCTGCCAGCCGGTCTTGCAGATCTTTCCTTCCACCTCGTAGGTGCCTTCCAGTGCGGGCTGAAGCGCGTCGTTCCAGGGGTAGGGCAGAGGCTGGGGAGAGTTGGTAACGGTGTCCCACACCACGTAGGTGTCGGGCTTCCCGTCCTTGCCTGCCTCCGCTCTGAGGGTGAAGCCGGTCTCCACATCCACCAGATAGGGCAGGTTGGTCCACTTCATCACAAATTCCCCGTCATAGAGCTTGTGCTCCATGATGTAGCGGATCCAGGCCAGCTCCAGGGCCACATCGGTGCCGGGGCGGATGGGCAGCCACACATCGGCCTTTGCGGCGTCGGGGGTGAAGCGGGGGTCCACCACCACGGTCTTGACGCCCTTGGCCCGGAGATCGGCCACCATGCCGCCGCCGGAGGCGGGGCAGGAATAGGAGGGGTCGGTTCCCCACAGGACCAGGGCCTTGATGGGGGTATCCTCGGTGAAATAGAGCTCCAACGCGTTGGAGTCGGCGATACTGGGGTCCACGCCGCCGTACATCATGGTATAGGCCAGCACCCGGGGCAGATAGCACTGTGCGCAGCCCGGCTCAAACCAGTTGGGGGTGCCGAAGATGTTGCAGAAGCGGGCGATGGACCAGATCTCGGGGTTGCCGCCGCCGCCGGTGGAGCAGAACACGGCCTCGGCGCCGTACTTCTCCCGGGTCTCCATCAGCTTGGAGGCGATGGTGGTCAGCGCTTCATCCCAGGAGATGCGCTTCCACTTGCCGCTGCCGCGCTCACCCACCCGCTGCATGGGGTACTTGTTGCGGTTGGGGTGGTAGAGAGCCTGGATGCCGGACAGACCCTTGGCGCACATGCGGCCCTTGCTCATGGGGTCCTCCGGGTTGCCCTTCAGGCTGACCACACGGCCGTTCTTCACCGTGGCGATGACGCCGCAGTTGGCGATGCAGGCACGGCAGGCCGTCTTGACCTCGCGGACGCCGTCCCCGGAGCAGCCATGGCAGGGGGCGCCGGGGACAAGGACGCCGTCATCCGCCGGGGCATCGGTCAGGCCGCCGATGCCAAGGGCACCCAGATAGTCCGCAAGGCAAAATCTTTCTTCCATAATATTCCTCCTTCCCCACGCAGTGGGAATATGGTTTACCGGTGCTCGGTGTTGAAGCGGATGGACTCGATGTGGCTGCACATGATCTCCTGGGCTTCGTGCTCGTTTTTGCTCTCAATGGCGGAGACCAGTCTGCTGTGGAAATCCAGGGAGACATAGTACTTCTCGGGGTTTTGACCGTAGGTCTGCTCATAGAGGCCGGCGTTGGTACCGAAATCGTGAAGGATGCCCACGAACTGGATGTAGAACTCATTGTGGGAGGCGGCGGCGCATTGGAGATGGAATTTGTCGTCCTGCTGCAGCATATAGGCGAGGGTCTTTTCGCCCTGCACATAGGCGCGCACGTCCTCTTTCATCTGTTCCACCATCCGGTGCAGCTCCCCGATATCCTCGGGGGTGGCGTTTCGGGCAGCCAGACGGGCAGCGGCGCCTTCCACAAGGGAGCGGGCCTCGAACAGATCGTCGGCGAGGTTGTGATCCAGCCTGGTGTAGGTGCGCAGGATGCGGCTGAGGATCTCGGGGGAGAACTGGGCGATGAAATTGCCCTCACCGTGACGCTTGTCCACGATGCCGATGGCGGCCAGGGCGCTGATGCCCTCCCGCAGAGGCACCCGGGAGATCCCCAGGGACTCGGCGAATTCCCGCTCACCGGGCAGGCAGTCACCCTGCTTCAGATCACCCTGGTCAATGCAGTTGAGAACATAGTCCACCACCTGCTGGCTTACACTTGTTTTTTGGATGGGAGAAGGCATGACGATCCTCCTTTTTTAACTGGTAATACCACTATACCTGACGATTTGTTTCTTGTCAATGGGGATGAAGATAAAAAATTCGTCATTTTGAGGTTTCAAAATGACGAATTTTTAACGATGTAATTTCAGGTGAACAGCCCGGTGGCCTCCAGAATCTGCATGATCTGCTCGGTTCGAACCGCCCAGGAGGACCGGCGGGCATACTCTTGACGCAGTTCGCTCAGCCGGTCACTTTCCTCCAGCGCCTTGGAACAGCGGCGCAGAAAGCCGGTGGAGTCATAGGCGGTGTAGATGGCGTCGGGGAAAGGCTCCTGATAATCCGGCTCGGCCATCATGACCACGGGCTTTCCGGTGGCCAGATAGGTATAGATGTGCTCCGGCAGGATGTCGTTGCCGGGCTGGTCGGAGTGCTTCAAATCAAAGAGAATGGTGCAGGCGGAGAGATATTCCTGAATCTCCAAATGGTTGATAGGGCCCACCGGGACGATGTTGGGGTATTTGGAGAGGGTGGCGCTGACCTTTTGGGTGACCCGGCCGAAGAGAAGAAAGACCCAGTCCCGCCTGGCGGCAGCGGTGTCCAGCAAGGGAGAAAGCTCTACGCTGCCGGTCACATCACCGATACGGCCGAGAATGGTCTTTCCGGCATAGATGCTCAGCACGCCGGGAAGGTTCTCCTCATCCTGGGCGCAGAGCAGGGGATTTCCGCCGTTGGGAACCAGGACCACATTGTCGCAGCAGGGGGAGACCCGCTGGACCAGACCCGGGGAGGCGGCAAAGATGACCTCGGCGCTGTTGGCCAGATCGCTCTCCAGGTCCACATATTCCGTCTCCCATTCCCGGTGGCAGTCGTAGACGACGCCGCCGCAGGGGAAACGACCCAGAAGTCTCGCCTGTTCCGGGGCGGTACACCACAGTACCGGGTTCCGGAAGTGGTGGCGCTCCATGGTCGCGCGGATGAAGGCGGCGTTTCGGGTCCAGATGTGGCGCCGGAAGGGAGAGCGGGACTTGGCTTCCGGCAGGGAATAGGGGAGGGTATAGACGGTGATGTGGGGGCGGACGCGCCGGCCCTGCTCCGCTTTGGCGCCGGAGCTCCCGGGCGGCTCAAAGAAGAGGATGCGCACATCGTTCATGCGGGAGAGCAGCTGCTGTGTCCGGTTGGGCGCAGCCTTCCAGGGAAGATAAGAGAGACAAAGGATCTGCTTCATAATGCCGCCTCCGATCTTCAGCAGTTCAGCAGTTCGCGGGCGCAGAGAAGGTTATTCTTTTCCAGCTCCAGCAGCTTATGGGTTTTTTCCTCCAGCAAGTCCCGCTGGTCGATCCGCCCGGCGGCGGAGTCCAGACAGCGGCACAGCCGGTCGGTATTCAGCTCCTCCAAAGAGAGGTAGAGATCCTGCTCCACCAGATCCAGGAAGGCGCTGACCTTGGGGTCATACACGATGCCCACCAGGGGAACGCCGCACACCGCGGAGAAGATCAGCGCGTGCAGACGCATGGAGAGCACCATATCCATCCGGGAAAAGAGGGAAATGGCCTGTTCGGCCTGCACTCCCTCGGAGAGAATGTGGTACCGGGTATGTTCCAGACAGGAGGCAACCTGAAGCGCGGCCTTTACATCCGGCTTTGGCTCAATGGGGATAAAGACGGGGATGAGGCCGTGGGCGTCGCAGGTCCGCTCCACGGCGCGGGCGATCATCTCCGCTTTGTCGTTGAAGCCGGGCCAGGGGCGCACGGTCACACCCAGATAGTGCTCGCCCTGGTCGGGGGACAGGCCCGCCTTGGACAGAATAGCTTCGGCCACGCCGTCGGCAGAGCGGGGCAGAGACACGGTGGGATCCACCGCCAGCACGATCTTCGGTCCGGTCACGCCCATGTCCGCCAGCTCGTCCATGGAGTGCTGATCCCGCAGGGTGATGGTATCCACATTGGCGTTGATGACTTGGGCGGTGAGCTTTCGGTCGGACTCAAAGTTGACCGGGCCGATGCCGCAGCCGTACATCATGACCTTGCAGCCCTGACGGTGGGCGGTCTTCAGGGTGGAGAGGTAAAAGTGCAGGGAACGGCGGCTGGTGACGTTCTGAATGAGGGAGCCGCCGCCGTTGATATAGAGCTGGCTCTCGGCCATTTTTCGCCGGTAGGCGGGGTAGTTGAAGGTATAGACCGCCTCGGTGCGGCAAAGCTTTCGTGCCAGACGGGGGTTGCGGGTCATGATGCAGATGGGCACCTCCGGGTCAATGGTGCGCAGCTCGGTGACGATGGCGCGCATGATGGACTCGTCGCCCACATTGCCCTTTCCGTAAGCGCCGCAGAGCACAACGCCCCGGCGCCGGGAAGCGGAGCGGTCACGATCTGCCAGGATCTTGCGGTAGATATCCAGCTGGGTGCGGATGGTCTGGTCCAGGGAGAACTGGGAAGAGGCCTTCTCATACAGGCGTTCTCCCATGGTCCGGCGCAGCTCATCGTTGTTTCCAAGCTGCTCAAAATAGCTGCCAAGCGCCTGATAATCGCCGGGCGTAAAGAGAAAACCATTTACACCGCTGTCGATGAGATTGGGGATCCCACCCACGGCAGAGGCCACAGTGGCCAGGCGGAAACGGGAGCCTTCGGTGAGGGCGTAGGGGAAGGTCTCGGACAGGGAGGTGAGGGCGTTGATATCCAGCGCGGCATAAAAGCGGTCCATTCCGCCGCTGATCCATCCGGCGAAGGTGACCTGTTCGCTGACCCCAAGCTCGGCGGCCAGATGTTTCAGCATCTCCATCTCTTCGCCGTCACCGGCGATGACAAGACGCAGCCGGGGGCATTTGGCATAGCCTGCGGCAAAACCCCGGATGAGGGTGGCGATGTCCTTGACGGGATTGAGGCGGGCGGCAATGCCGATGATCACGCTGTCCGCCTCCGCGTGGACGCCAAGGCTGCGCAGGTAGTCCATCCGGTCGCCGTACTCCGGGACGGGGGTAAAGCGGATGCCGTTATAAATGGAGAAAAAGCTGCGTTTGACAATTTTTCTGTCAATGAGAAGGTCCGTCATGGCGTCGGACACGCCGATGTGGTAGGGGATGCGGTGCAGCGCCCAGTTGTTGAGGGGAGCCAGGATCATCTGGCCGAAAAAGCGGCCCATGTAGTCCAGCTTGGGGTCGCTGTGCACCGTGGTGACCACGGGAAGGCCGGTGGAAGAGCGGAGCAGCGCGCCCATGAGGTTGCCCCGGGCGCCGTGACAGTGGATGATGTCGTAGCCGCCCTCACGAATGCGGCGGCGCAGGACCTTGAGGGTGCGGAAGATGTTTTTTCCGCCGATCACCTCCACACGGATGCCCAGCTGTCGTGCCTCCTCCGTAAAGGGACCGTCGGTAAAGCAGATCATGTCGGCCTGAATGGACTCATTGAGCCCCTGAAGCAGGGAGTGAACATGGGTCTTTGCCCCGCCGCTGTCACCGCCGCTGATGAGATGGATGACTTTCATAGATGCCTCCAGAAAAGACTTGTATTTGAAAGGGGATTCTTTTAAAATAAAACATGATTTTACAGATTATATTATACATTGCTTTATACTTTCGGTCAAGGAAAGAAGGAAAGAGGGGATCGAGGTGAAAATTGCCGTCATCGGCTACAGCGGCTCCGGAAAGTCGACTCTGGCGAGAAAGCTTGGGGAAAAATTTTCCACGGATGTTCTGCATCTGGACAGCGTATTCTGGTTGCCCGGCTGGAAAGAGCGGAGCGGGGAGGATATGTGCGAACAGGTGAAGACCTTTCTGGACACACATTCAGACTGGGTGATTGACGGGAATTATTCCGGGATACTCTTTGAGCGCAGAATGGAAGAGGCCGATCGGATCGTTCTGATGCGGTTCTCCGCACCGGCCTGCCTGCGGCGGGCCTGGAAGCGATACCGGCAATACAGAGGGCATACCCGGATAGACATGGGGGAGGGCTGCCCGGAGAAGATGGATTTGGAATTCATCTGGTGGATCCTTTATCGGGGCAGACGAAAATCCGCAAGGGACCGTCTTCGTCAGGTGATGGAAAACTACCCGGAGAAGGTTGCGGTCATCCGGAATCAGAGAGAACTGGATGCCTATGAAAGGATGTGGGGGCTGTGCCCGAAGTGATTCAAACAATTGACGAGACGGTTTTGCGTTGGATCGGAGAACATTTGCGTCTGAGCTGGCTGAACGGACCGGTAAAGCTGTACACCACCTTGGGCAACGCGGGACTGCTCTTTATTGTCCTGACATTGGTGCTGCTCATGATCCGCAAGACCCGGAAAACGGGACTGGCCGCCGCCGGTGGGCTGATTGTGGATCTGCTGGTGGTCAATATTACAGTTAAGCCGCTGGTATCCCGTCTCCGGCCATGGGTGGTTATGGAAGGATTTGAGACCCTGCTGACCAGCAGTGACCCCAATTCCTTCCCCTCGGGACATACCTGCGCGGCCTTCGCGTTTGCCGCCGCTGTCTGCGTGACGGCTCCCAAGAAATGGATGAAGGCCGCAGCGCTGATCGTTGCGGCCCTCATGGGATGGTCCAGATTGTATGTGGGCGTTCACTTCCCCAGCGATGTGCTGGCGGGCGTGGTGATTGGCACTTTGTGCGGACTGGCAGGTGCGTGGCTGGTCAAAAAGATCACAGAGTTTGTTCAACGCCGGCAAGCTGCAAAATGACCGCCTGTGCCAGCAGCAGGCCGGCAGACGCCGGCACCCACATGGAGCTGGCGGGGATGCTTCTGCGGCCGGGAGGCGGGGTCTCGCCGGAGCCTTCGCAGCTGTGGGCAAGCTCGGGGGAGAAGACCACCCGATGATGGTGAATGCCCCGGTTTCGCAGCTCCTTGCGGATGACGCGGGCCAGAGGGCAGCCCTCGGTCTTGGAGATGTCGGAGATGCGCAGCTGCTGGGCGTCGGTTTTGTTTCCGGTGCCCAGGGCGGAGATGATAGGGATGCCCCGGGCGTGGGCTGTCTCAATAAGATCCAGCTTGCAGGACACCAGGTCGATGGCATCCACGATATAGTCGTAGGAAGCGGAGAAGAAACGCTCCCGCGTATCGCTCTCATAGCGCTCTGCCACCGGGTGGAGGATACAGTTGGGATTGATATCACGCAGACGGAGGACAAGTGCCTCCGTCTTTTTTGTGCCCACGGTGGAGTGGAGGGCTTCCGCCTGTCGGTTGATGTTGCTCACCGATACCTCATCCTGGTCGATGAGGGTCAGCCTGCCCACGCCGGAGCGGCACAGCGCTTCGGCGCACCAGCTGCCCACGCCGCCAAGGCCGAACACCGCCACATGGCTGTGCTGCAGGCGCTCCATAGCCGATGTGCCCAGCAGCATCTGGGTTCGGCTGAATTGCTCGTCCATAAAGATCCTCCTTTGGGAGAGAATAAGAAGGGGGTGCGTTTCACGCACCCCCCTTTTGTTTTAAATTACTTCGCGATATACTTGGCGCCGCCGTCCAGCTTGGCCTCGAAGCCCTTCGCCAGATCCTCGGTCCACTCGTTCATGGCGTCTTCGGTAAGAGTATCGCGCACGCTCAGCTGCCACTCTGCCTCGCCTTGATCCTGGAAGTAGATCACATGGTAGCCCCAGTAGGAGCTGGAGCTGTCCACGCTGCCTTCATGACGGATCACGGCGGTGTCGCCGGCTTTGCGCTGCTCCTCGCCGAAGAGCCAGTCGTTGAGCTCGGTCACGAAGTCGCCGTCCGTAACGCCCTCATAGAGGCCGCCCTTAGTGTTGGAACCGGCGTCATCGGAATACTTCTCGGCCAGGGCGCCGAAGGCCTCGGGGGTCTGCTCGCCGGACTTGAACTCGCTCAGGGCGGACTCGGCCTTCTCCTTAGCGGCGTTCCAGGCCTCGTCGGTGGGAGCGGCGGTGACTTTGCCGTCTTCATCGGTCTGGGCATCCACACGGAACAGGATGTGGCGCACATCGGCGCTGGGGGCCTCGCTGCGGGCGCGGCCGTGGAAGATCACCACATAACAGCCGTAGGTCTCATAGCTGATGACGGCGCTGTCGCCGGCGTTCATCTTCAGCATCTCATCGCGGAAAGCGGCATTCAGAGCGGAAACGCCCTGGACCTCGGTGTGATCACCGGAGGAGGAGGGAGAAGCGGACTCCACGATATCGGCAAAGTCCTTGCCGGACTCGTACTCCTCCAGAGCGGCCTCGGCCTTCTTTCGGGCGGCCTCCAGAGCGCTCTGCTTCAGCTTGTTGGCGTCCTCTTCGCTCAGCTCGCTGCCGTCGTCGGCCGTGGTGGGCACGCTGTCAGACTTGAAGTAGAGATAAGAGTAGGTAAAGGTGTCCACCTCGTCGGCGTGCTCCTGATAGTAGGCCTCCAGATCATCGGCAGTGAAGCTGTCCAGCTTCTCATTGCCCACCTCGTTGTAATAGAGGTCGGCCAGAGCGGCACGGGTGGCAACGCGCTCAAAGATGGCGGGGGTCATATAAGGGCCGTAAGTGCTGGTGAGCAGAGACTTGTAGCTCATGCTGTTCTTGGCGGCGGTAAGCTTGGCCTCGGCCACCTGAGCGGCGACGCTCTCAGCCACATCGGCGTCGGTGTGACCGGCCTTCAGCGCCTCATAATAGAGGGAGAACTCACTCTTGGCGTTGGCCAGGGCGGTCTCCAGCAGGTAGTCGCGGAAGGTGATCCCCTTCTCGGAGTCATACATCTGCTGGCTGTCCTCCTTGGAGGTGTCGATCAGGCCGTAGGCGGCGTAAGGATAGCGGGCGTTGTAGTAGTAGTAGCCCAGCTCGCCCACGCTCAGCTTGTCCTCGCCCACAGTGGCGGCAGTGGCGTTCTTCTGGAAGATGCCGCTGTTCCAGATCAGAAGAGCGGCGACCAGCACCGCGACCACAACGCCGATCACGGTGTAGGTACGGACTTTCTTCTTGTAGGCAGCCTGCTCAAGCTGTGCGCGGCTCAGAGTGTCGGAAGACGCGTTTTCCTTGCGCAGCTGCTTTTTCTTGGATGCGCTCATGGTATCAATCCTCTCAAAAATGGTGTTTTCCATTGTAAACGGAATGAAAAGCACATTGAAAAATGTGCTCAATGAATATATTATACCATGACCGGCCTGTCCTTGCAAGCATAAAATAAAAGGGGAGAGCATATGGCTCTCCCCGTAACGGTCATGATACCCCCCCGCCATGGCCGTGCTCCAATTAAAAACCTGCACGCGAATGCAGGTGGGTCGCCTCCGCGCTGCTTTACCGCTTCCAACTTCCGGCCGGAGCCGGGAGGCCTGCGAACCGCAGAGCGAGTGGGGCGTCCCGTATTAAAAGTGTCGGTTTTAAAAGGAATTCACGTAGTTAAAACCCGGCAGGGGGATTTGATCAATCGTCCTCTTCCTCGTCGCTGAACAGCTGATCCATGAACAGCTCATAGACGGCATCCAGCTCCGCGGGATCGTCCACATCGGCCAGCACTTCTTCGCCGTTATCCTCGATGACCTTGAGGATGATCAGGCCGAAATCCTCGTCGTCCTCATCCATGTCGGCGGGGAAGAAGGCCATGTAGGTGTTGTCGTTATACTCGGTGGTGCCTGCGTGCTCAAGCTCGAACTTGTTGCCCTCGTCATCGGTCACTTCCACGAAAACAGGGCCAAAATCTTCGTCCATTGGGAAAGCCTCCTTATGCGCCGTTTGGCGGGATGGCTATATTTTAACCGCTCACAGGGGAAAATGCAAGGGTAAAGGCGCGAAAATTATGGTAATGGACAAAGGACCGAAACTATGGTAAAATAAATCCGTATCGTTTGCGGTTGGGCGGCTCCGTACCATCGTGCGAAGTCCTGAGTGCCGGATCAAGCGGCAGAATATGCGGAGGTAATGATTTCATGCCTGAAAGAAACGAGTCCCAAAACAACGGAAGAGCGAGACGAAAAGGGCCGGCGGAAAGGCGCTCTCCGGCGCTGAGCGTTCTGCGCCGCTTTTTCCAGGTCGTCGGAACGCTGCTGCTGGTGATCGTGCTGACCGGCTCTCTGGTGTGCTGCTATGGCGCGGTCTACATTAAAAATGTTGTCATCCCCAATGCGGAGATCGATATGAGCGCCTATAGTATGGATGAGAACTCCATCATTTATTACTATGACAAATCGGGAGAACCTGTGCAGCTTGCGGAGCTGTCCGGCAAGGAGAACCGCCAGCAGGTGACCTATGACGAGATCCCGGAGGATCTTATCAACGCCATTGTGGCCATCGAGGATAAGCGCTTCTGGGAGCACAAGGGCGTGGACTGGTACCGCACCGGCGGAGCCGTGGTCAATATGTTCCTCAGTATGCGCAACACCTTCGGCGGCTCCACCATTACCCAGCAGCTGGTGAAGAATGTGACCGGCTATGACGATGGCACCGTGAAGCGCAAGGTCATGGAGATCTTTACCGCGCTGGATCTGGAGAAAAAGTACAGCAAGGAGCAGATCCTTGCCTGGTATCTCAACGAGATCTATCTGGGCAGCGGCTGCTACGGCGTGCAGGCGGCGGCGCAGAAGTACTTTGGAAAGAGTGTCTCCGAGCTGACGCTGGCGGAGTGCGCCAGCCTTGCCGGCATCACCAACAACCCCTCGCTCTACGGCCCCTACGCGGTGGTGGAGACCATCCGCTATCGCTGTCAGAATGAGGACTGTAAATGGTATTCCCTTGACCCGAAAAAACCCTGTGACGGCTGCGGCGGCACCGAGTACGGTGAGGCTGAGGTGTGGGACGCCAGACGCTGGAACAAGGCCAGACAGGAGACCATTCTGAAGAGCATGGCAGATCCAAAGGTCAGCCCCAACGGCGCCTATATCACCCAGGAGGAGTATGAGGCTGCCGTTGCCCAGGAGCTGGTCTTCGCCAGAGATATGGATATCGATACCGATGCCGAGGATGCCGAAAACGAGGCCAAGGCCCAGAGCACCATTCACTCCTGGTATGTGGATGCGGTGATCTCCGAGGTCATCTCCGACCTGGTGGAGACCAAGGGGTGGTCCCAGAGCCACGCGGTGAAGGCGGTCTACAGCGGCGGCCTGCGGATCTATGTGCCTTATGACCCCGAGGTCCAGGCCGCAGTGGACGAGGTGTACACCGACCGCGCCAACCTCAACTATGTGTCCAAGAGCGGGCAGAAGATGTCCTCCGCCATTACGGTGATCGACAACGCCACCGGCTATGTGGTCGCCCTTGCCGGCGGCATGGGGGAGAAGACCGTCAACCGCGGCTGGAACAACGCCCTTGCCAATCAGCAGCCCGGCTCCTCCATTAAGCCGCTGGCCGTCTACTCTCCCGCGCTGGAGGCGGGGCTTATCACCCCTGCCACCGTGCTGGACGACAACCCTCAGCTGCTCAACGGCAAGCCCTGGCCGGTGAACGCGCCGGCGGTCTATAACGGCCTCACCACCGTGCAGGACGGTGTGGTCCGCTCGGTGAACACCATCTCCCTGAACGTGCTGGATATGGTCACCCCCCAGATGGCCTATGAGTTTTTGACCCAGCGCTACGGCATCACCAGCCTAGTGTACCCCTCTGATGAGGACCGCGCGCCTCTCTCCATGGGCGGTCTGACCCGGGGTATGTCCACCTTTGAGATGGCGGCAGCCTACGCCACCTTCCCCAGAAACGGCGGCTACACCAAGGCCACCACTTATCTGCTGGTGGAGGAGGCGGACGGGAACGTCCTGATCGACAACCAGCCGAAAACGGAGTATGTCATCAAGGAGTCCACCGCCTATTATATCAACACCATGCTCACCGCCGCGGTCAACAGCGGTACCGGCTATAAGGCCAGGATCACCGGACAGACCGTGGCCGGAAAGACCGGTACCACCAACGATATCTACGACCTCTGGTTTGCGGGGTACACCCCTTATTACACCGCCGCCGTCTGGACCGGCTACCCCTATGACGAATATATGGGCAACATCGCCAATCCCTCCGTGACGCTGTGGAGGAAGGTCATGGAGAAGCTCCACCAGGGCCGGGAGGGGATCGGCTTCTATGAGCCGGAGAACCTGCGCACGGTGAGTATCTGCCGTGACTGCGGCAAGCTGAGCACCGCCGATTGTGAAAATGATGTGCGCGGTAATCGCGCCCAGGTCTTCAAGCTGATGAAAGAGGACTGCCCCAAGGACTACTGCACCTGCCATGTGCCCGTGGTGATCTGTACCGAGAGCCCCATCCTCAACGGAAATGGGGAGGCGACCGGCGCCTACCATCTGGCCGGTGAGTTCTGCCCGGAGGAGTGCCAGAAGGAAGTCTTCATGGTGGAGTATAACCGCACATTGGTGGACGAGTCCGTGATGGTGGTGGATATTTACGGCCATATCGCGCTCTATGACACCATGGAGGACCCCTATTGTCCGATCCATGAGGCGCCGGAGCTGCCTCCGGAGGAGCCGGATGTGCCCACGCAGCCGGAGGACCCCGACACGCCGGCGGAGCCGTGGGAGCCCGATACGCCCGCGGAGCCGGAGAAGCCCGATGAGCCGGAACAGCCTGTGGAACCTTCGGAGAGCATTCCCGATGAAATGGGCTGGAATGATTGGCCCTTTGAATGGTAACAGGAAGGGAGCGCCGCAGAATGCGGCGCTCCTCAGCGTGTCGAAAAACTTCGACACGCTTCTCAGAAATGCAAGCATTTCTTCGAGGGGATGCAGTTCGCTTCTGCGCACTCGCTCCGCTCGCACGCTTGCGAACTGAGAAGTGTTTTTTCTGAGGCGCGTGTCCTCAGAAAAAACGGATTTCACTTTATTCCGTCATCTGCGGATGACGGAACTCTGCGAGGCTCTTGCACTTCGTGCAGATAGAGCCGACTTTTTCGACAGTCTGAAAGAGGGTGGGCGACCACCCTCTTTTATAT
>JAQXJQ010000112.1 GCA_029009035.1 Oscillospiraceae bacterium
GATGGCGCCGGCGCCTGCTCCGACTGCAGTTCCGATGGCAGCACCGATGGCAGCGCCCTTGTCACCGCCGATGGCGGCTCCTACACCGGCAGCGACGGCACCTCCGCCCCCAGCAAGCAGTAATTTCTCAGTCTGTGATCAAGAGGCTGTCTCACCCTTTGGTGGGGCAGCCTCTTTCTTTTTCTCCAGAAATATTGCTATTTCTCTCAAAAAGTGGTATCCTATTATATCATTACATAATGAAGGAGTGTGCCCTTTTGGCCTCACAATTTGACCGGCCCGTTCCTGCCCGCGTGGGCATGGAGGCGGCAAAATGGGATATGCTGGGCGACCGGCGCAAGGACGGCGTCGTCCCCCTCTCTGTGGCAGACATGGAATTCCGCTCCCCCGAGGCGATCATTACCGCCCTGGAGGAGACCGCCCGCTTTGGAATGTGGGGCTACACCGGCTGGGGCGACCGATACTACAACGCCATCCGCAGCTGGATGAAGCAGCGCCACAACTGGGAGGTGCAGCGGGAGTGGATCATCCGCGTCAACGGCGTGGTGCAGGGTCTGGGCGCCGCCATCCGCGCCTTCACCAGGCCCGGCGACTATGTGGTCATCCAGCCGCCTGTCTACCCCCACTTCTTTGACTGCGTCACCGGAAATGACCGCCTGCTGGCGGAAAATCCCCTCATCCGCACCAAATCGGGCTATGAGATCGATTTTGAGGACCTGGAGCGGCAGCTGAGCCGCCCCGAGGTCACCGCCATGATCCTCTGCTCCCCCCACAATCCCGTGGGCCGCGTGTGGACTGAGAAGGAGCTGCGGCGGTTGGGCGATCTGTGCCTGAAGCACCGTGTGCTTGTGCTCAGCGACGAGATCCACAGCGATCTGGTGCAGCCCGGCCATCCCCACACCGTGTTCGCCTCTCTGGGCGAGGAACATGCCAAAAACTGTGTCATCGGCTCCGCCTGCAGCAAGACCTTCTCTCTGGCGGGCCTGTGCTGCGCCAATATGATCGTCCCCGATCCGGAGAAGAAGGCACGCCTGGCGGCGGAGGTGGAGCGCTCCGGCTGCACCACCTTCTCCACCTTCGGCACCGTGGCCCTTGAGGTGGGCTATGAGCAGTGCGCCCCCTGGGTGGACGAGCTGATGGAATATGTCTACGGCAACTACGAATATCTCCGGGATTTTCTGGCAAAGCACTTCCCCGAGCTGTGGCTCTCCCCCCTGGAGGGCACCTATTTGGCGTGGATCGATTTTGCCCCGCTGGAGCCGGACGGAGAAAAGCGCGCCGCTTTTCTGGAGGAACAGGCCGGACTGTTCCTTACCCACGGCGCCGCTTTCGGCGCGCCTACCTTTGAGCGCGTGAATCTGGCCTGCACACGAACCGTGCTGGCCCAAGCCCTTGACCGGCTGCTGCTGGCTGCCGGCCGCTCCCGCTGAGTTTCCCCCATGCTGAGTTTACAGGAAATGAGTTGATCGAATGAATCTCATCATTGCCGGCGCAGGCAAGGTCGGTCTGAATGTGGCCAAGCATCTGGTGTCCGAGGGTCATAACGTCACCGTCATCGACACCAGACAGGACACCCTTGACCGTGTCTCCAATCAGCTGGACGTCATGTGTGTCAAGGGCAACTGCGCCTCCCGCAACACCCTGCTGGAAGCCGGCGCCCAGGATGCCGACGCGGTCATCGCCGCCACCAGCTCCGACGAGATCAATCTGCTGTGCTGCCACTGCGCCCACCGCATCGGCGTCCCCTACTCCGTGGCCCGGGTGCGCAGCGCCGAATACGCCGACGATCTGGAAAATATGCGTGTGGACCTGGGCATTGACATGCTGGTCAACCCCGAATTGGCCACCGCTGTGGAGATCTCCCGCCTGCTGCGCTTTCCCAGCGCCGCCAACATCGACACCTTTGCCCGGGGACAGGTGGAGATCGTGGCCTTCCACATTCAGGAAGGCGATTTTCTGGCCGGCCACACCCTGGCCGCCCTCACCCCCAAGATCCGTGACCTCGCCATGCTCTTCTGCGCGGTGGAGCGGGAGGAGGAAGTGGTCATCCCCAACGGCGACTTCACCATGATGCAGGGGGACAAGGTCTATCTGGCGGGCACCCCCTCCGGTATCAACCAATTCTTCAAGCTGCTGGGCCGCCAGAGCCACAAGGTGCGCTCCGCCTTCATCGTGGGCGGCGGACGCATCTCCTTCTACCTGGTGGGTATTCTGGAGCGGCTGGGCATCAACTGCAAGGTGGTGGAGAAAAACGAGCACCGCTGCCGCGAGCTGGCGGAGCTGTTTCCCCACAGCCTCATCATCCACGGCGACGGCACCGATCCGGAGCTGCTGACCGAAGAGCGCATGGAGGCCAGCGACGCCTTTATCGCCCTCACCGACCGGGATGAGGACAACCTCATCATCTCTCTGAGCGCCCATCAGTCCGGCATGACCAAGGTCATCGCCAAATCAAACCGCCAGAACTACGCCTCCATTGCCCGCTCCGCCGGGGTGGAGTCCGTGGTCTCTCCCAAGCTCACCACCGCTGACCAGATCCTGCGGATGGTGCGCGGTATCCAGAACTCCGAGGGCACGGGGATGACCTCCCTGTACCGCATTGCCGACGGCAGAGCGGAGGCCATGGAGTTCCCCGTCACCTCCTCCACCCACAACACCGGCGTCCCTCTGAAAGCCCTGCGTTCCAAGCTGAAAAAGGGTATTCTGATCGCCGTGATCGTGCGAAACCACCGGGTGATCATCCCCAACGGCTCCACCTGTCTGGAGGAGAATGACAGCGTTATCATCGTCTCCTGCGGCAGCGGCGTGACCGATCTGAATGACATTTTCACCGACAACTTTGGGATGAGGGGCTGGGCATGAACTATAAAGTCGTTCTTCGGGTCACGGGCTTCTCCCTCTTTGTGGAGGCTGCCGCCATGCTCCTCCCCCTGATTGTGGCCCTCATCTACCGGGAGGACCCCCGTCCCTTCCTCTGGACCATTCTCGCCCTGGTGGCGGTGGCCGCGCTGCTCACCCTGCTCATCCGGGACAAGCGCAGCCGTTCCCTTCTTCCCCGGGACGGCTTTCTTACCGTGGGACTGATCTGGGCCCTTTTCAGCCTGTTCGGGGCCATTCCTTTCCGCATTTCCGGCCTGTTCGGGAACTATGTGGACTGCGTGTTTGAGACCGTGTCCGGCTTCACCACCACCGGCGCCTCCATCCTCACCGCCATCGAGGGTCTTCCCTACGGCCTGCTGTTCTGGCGCTCCTTCACCCATTTTCTGGGCGGCATGGGCGTACTGGTGCTGGCTGCCGCTCTGTTTCCCTTCCTGGGGCTCAGCTCCAACTTCCTCATCCGGGCGGAAAGCCCCGGCCCGGTGAAGAGCAAGCTGGTGCCCCGGGCCTCCCACTCCTCCAAGATCCTCTACGGCATCTATATCGCCCTCACCGCCATTGAGACGGTGCTGCTGCGCATCGCGGGCCTTCCCTGGTACGACTCTGTGGTCCACGCCTTCGGCACAGCCGGCACCGGCGGCTTCAGCATCCGGAACACCTCGGTGGGCGCATACGGAAACCCCGCGGTGGAGATCATCATCACCGTGTTCATGCTCCTGTTTTCCGTGAACTTCGCCATGTATTTTCTGCTGCTCACGGGCAGAGTGCGCCAGGTCCTGCGCAGCGACGAGCTCCGCTTCTTCCTGGGGATGGTGGCGGTCTCCATCACGGCCATCACCATCAACATCGCCCCCACCTTTGAGCGTCTGGGGGACGCTGTCCGGGCGGCAGCCTTTCAGGTGGCCACCATCGTGTCCACCACCGGCTTCTCCTCCGTGGACTTCAACCTGTGGCCGGAGTTCTCGCGGATGCTGCTGGTCATCCTCATGTTCATTGGCGCCTGTGCCGGTTCCACCGGCGGCGGCATCAAATGCTCCCGGGTGCTGGTGCTGCTGCGTTCGGCAAAGCGGGAGGTCAACTCCATCATCCACCCCCGCTCCGTGTCCGTGGTGCGGCTGGACGGAGAACCGCTGAGCGAGGCCACCGTGCGCACCACCCAGGGCTTTTTCATCCTCTATATGTTCATCATTTTCGGCGCGGCCCTGGTGGTCGGCCTGGACAATTTCTCCTTCGGCACCACCCTCACCGCCGTCATCGCCTGTGTGAGCAACATTGGTCCCGGTCTGGAGGCCGTGGGCCCCATGGGAAATTTCGCGGGCTTCTCCATGCTCAGCAAGATCGTGCTCAGCCTGTGCATGGTGGTGGGGCGTCTGGAAATGTTCCCCATCCTTGTTCTCTTTAGCCGTAATGCATGGAAAAGGACATAAGTTTTCGGTTTTTTTGTGTGTTTTTTGAAATTTTCTCTTCGCAAACCATTTTATTGCCTTGCCTCCTTGAAAATTTTATGCAATTTGTGTAAAATAACTAATATAATGTGTTTGAACGAGAAAACAGAAAAATCAAACTGAAAGAAGGAGTTACTCACAATGGAAAAACTGTTCTTGTTGGGCCTGATCGGCGCTGCGCTGGCGCTGATTTTTGCCTGGCTCCAACGCCGCAAAGTCATGTCCTTCTCCGAGGGAACTGACACCATGAAGAAGATCGCAGCCTCGATCCGTGAGGGCGCCAACGCCTATCTGAAGCGCCAGTACACTACCGTGGCCATCGTCTTCGTCATCGTGTTCATCATCCTGCTGATCCTCGCCTTCGCGGGGATGCTCTCCAGGTTCACCCCCTTCGCCTTCCTCACCGGCGGTATCTTCTCCATGCTGGCCGGTCTGATCGGCATGAAGATCGCCACCAACTCCAACGCCCGTACCGCTCAGGCCGCCTCCGAGAGCCTGAACCGCGGTCTGCGCGTCGCCTTCTCCTCCGGCTCCGTCATGGGCTTCACCGTGGTGGGCCTGGGTATGCTGGACATCACCCTGTGGTTCTGCGGTCTGCGCTTCCTGGCCGGCATCAGTGACCCCGTTGCTCTGGGCAATGTGATGGTCATGAACGGCATGGGTGCCTCCTTCATGGCTCTGTTTGCCCGTGTGGGCGGCGGTATTTACACCAAGGCCGCCGATGTGGGCGCCGACCTGGTGGGTAAGGTGGAGGCCGGCATCCCCGAGGACGACCCCCGCAACCCCGCCACCATCGCCGACAATGTGGGCGACAATGTGGGCGACGTGGCCGGTATGGGCGCTGACCTGTACGAGTCCTATGTCGGCTCCATCCTCGCCACCTTCGCGCTGGGTGCCTGCGCCGGCTACGGCTGGAGCGGTATGTTCCTTCCCCTGGCTCTGGCTGTGGTTGGCATCATCTGCTCCATCATCGGCTCCTTCTTCGTCAAGACCAAGGAGGACGCCACTCAGAAGTCCCTGCTGACCTCTCTGCGCACCGGCACCTATCTGGCCGCCATTCTGGCCGCCATCGCCGCCGCTCCCCTGACCTACGCCATTCTGGGCACTGCCAACAACTGCTGGGGTGTGTACATCTCCATTCTGTGCGGCCTGATCGGCGGCTGCGCCATCGGCTACTTCACCGAGTACTACACCTCCGACACCTACAAGCCCACCCAGAAGCTGGCTGCCGCCTCTGAGACCGGCTCCGCCACCATCATCATCGGCGGTATCTCCCTGGGTCTGCAGTCCACTCTGGCCTCCATCCTGATCGTGGCCGCCGCCGTGATCATCTCCTTCTTCGCCTCCAACGGCGGCGCCGACTTCAACCACGGCCTGTACGGCATCGGCATCGCCTCCGTGGGTATGCTCTCCACGCTGGGCATCACTCTGGCCACCGACGCTTACGGCCCCGTGGCCGACAACGCCGGCGGTATCGCCGAGATGTCCGGTCTGCCCGAGGAAGTGCGTGACCGCACCGACGCTCTGGACTCTCTGGGCAACACCACCGCCGCCACCGGCAAGGGCTTCGCCATCGGCTCCGCTTCTCTGACCGCTCTGGCTCTGTTGGTCTCCTATGTGAACATCGCCAACGACAAGCTGGTCGCCATGGGCAAGGAAGCCATGAACCTTTCCATCACCAATCCCACCGTTCTGGTCGGTATGTTCGTGGGCGCTATGCTCACCTTCGTGTTCGCCGCCCTCACCATGAGCGCCGTGCAGACCGCCGCCCAGTCCATCGTGCAGGAGGTCCGCCGCCAGTTCCGTGAGATCGCGGGCATCATGGACGGCAAGGCCGATCCCGACTACGCCTCCTGCGTGTCCCTGTGCACCAAGGGCGCCCTCCACGAGATGGTGGCCCCCGCTCTGCTGGCCATCATCGTTCCCATCGTGGCCGGCATCATCCTCGGCCCCGCCGGCGTCGTGGGTCTGCTGGGCGGCGTGTCCGTCACCGGTTTTGCCATGGCCGTGTTCATGTCCAACTCCGGCGGCGCCTGGGATAACGCTAAGAAGTATATCGAGCGCGGCAACCACGGCGGCAAGGGCTCCGACTGCCACAAGGCTGCCGTTGTGGGTGATACCGTGGGCGATCCCTTCAAGGACACCTCCGGCCCCTCTCTGAACATTCTGATCAAGCTGTGCTCCACCGTTTCCATCGTGTTCTCCGGCCTGATCGTCGCCTTCAACCTGCTGGGCTGATCCACAGCGCAAAAACCAACTGCCGCAGACTTTGTCTGCGGCAGTTTTTTTCGTCAAAACCTTGTTTTTTCCTCCCCTGTTTGGTACACTAAAGCAAGTGTATTTCCATTGGAGGGATCTCAATGCTTACTATTCATAATCAGGGCATGGTCTGGAAGAATGGCACCCTTGTCCCCGGCGAAAAGTCCGCCGAGGGCGTGCGCTCCACCATGGCCTATCCCGTGCTCATGGCCCACAACACCGGCAGCAGCGAGGAGCAGCTCCATATCCGGTTTGACGCCATGGCCTCCCACGACATCACCTATGTGGGCATCATCCAGACGGCCCGGGCCTCCGGCATGAAGGAGTTTCCCCTGCCCTATGTGCTCACCAACTGTCACAACTCCCTGTGCGCCGTGGGCGGCACCATCAACGAGGATGACCACCTGTTCGGCCTGTCGGCTGCCAAGAAGTACGGCGGCGAGTTCGTCCCCGCTCATCAGGCCGTCATCCACTCCTATATGCGTGAGCGCTATGCCGCACCCGGCCGCATGATCCTGGGTTCCGACTCCCACACCCGCTACGGCGCTTACGGCTGCATGGCTGTGGGCGAGGGCGGCCCGGAGCTGGCCCGTCAGCTGCTGAAAAAGACCTATGACATCGCCTATCCCAAGGTGGTGGCCGTCTACCTCACCGGTGCTCCCCGCCCCGGCGTCGGCCCCCAGGATGTGGCACTGACTCTGGTGAAGGCCACCTTTGCCGCGGGCACCGTCAAGAACGCCGTCATGGAGTTCTTCGGCCCCGGCGTGGCGAGCCTTTCCATGGACTACCGCGCCGGCATCGACGTCATGACCACCGAGACCACCTGCCTCACCTCCCTGTGGCAGACCGACGAGCTGACCCGCAAGGCTCTCACCCTGCTGCGCCGCGGCGACAGCTACAAGGAGCTCTCTCCCTCCGAGGGCGCTTACTACGATAACGCCATCACCGTGGAGCTGGACAAGGTGGAGCCCATGATCGCCCTCCCCTTCCATCCCTCCAACGCCTATTCCATCCGCGAATTCAAGGCCAATATGGAAGAGCTTCTCCACCAGGTGGAGGAGAACACCCGCAAGCAGCTGGGCATCGAGCCTCCCGCCCCCCTCACCGACAAGATCGTGAACGGGAACTTCATGGTGGACCAGGCCGTCATCGCCGGCTGCTCCGGCGGCACCTATCAGAACCTGAAGCGGGCTGCCGAGATCGTGGAGGGCAGCAGCCTCGGCTCCAACGCCTTCTGGCTGTCCTGCTACCCCGGCTCCATGCCCATCATGCTGGAGCTGACCAAAAACGGCGCCATCTCCTCCCTCATGGCCGCCGGCGCCTCCGTGCGCTCCTGCTTCTGCGGCCCCTGCTTCGGCGCGGGCGACGTCCCCGCCAACGGCGGCTTCTCCATCCGCCACTCCACCCGCAACTTCCCCAACCGGGAAGGCTCCAAGCCCAATGACAGGCAGGTCTCCTATGTGGCGCTGATGGACGCCCGCTCCATCGCCGCCACCGCCCGCATGGGCGGCGTGCTCACCGCCGCCGACGAGCTGCCCGATGTGCCCGCCGACCGGGCTGACGAGTGCTGGAGCTATGACGACAGCGCCTACCGCTCCCGTGTATACTACGGCGTGGGCAAGGCCGATCCCGACCAGCAGCTGGTCTTCGGCCCCAACATCGCCGACTGGCCGGAGCAGATCGCCCTGCCGGAGAACCTGCTGCTCACCGTGGCGGCCGCCATCTATGACCCCGTGACCACCACCGACGAGCTCATCCCCTCCGGCGAGACCTCCTCCTACCGTTCCAACCCCCTGCGCCTGTCCGAGTTCGCCCTCAGCCGCAAGGACCCCAACTATGTCCCCCGGGCCAAGGAGATCAAGGCGCTGGAGCTGCTGCGCCGCAAGGACCCCGATGCCGAGGCCGTGTCCGCCGCCATGGCGGGCTTCGACCCCCGCACCACCGGCCTGGGCTCTCTGGTGATGGCGCTGAAGCCCGGCGACGGCTCCGCCCGTGAGCAGGCCGCCTCCTGCCAGCGCGTGCTGGGCGGCTGCGCCAACATCGCCGCGGAATACGCCACCAAGCGCTACCGCTCCAATGTGGTAAACTGGGGTATGCTCCCCTTCATCGCCGACGGCCTGAAGGAGCTGGATCTCCAGCCCGGCGACCGCGTGTACATCCCCGGCATCCGCGCTCTGCTGGAGGGCGACGGCGAAGCCGTCACCGCCAAGGTGCTGCGCGATTCCGGCGAAACCGAGCTCACCCTCACCCTGCCCGGCCTGACCCGCGAGGAGCGGGACATCATCCTGGCCGGCTGCCTCATCAACTACTACGCCGAATGATCCGTCCGGAGGGATTTTCATGGCAAATGTGAAGTATCTGGTCCAGCGTGTTCTGAATATGAACTATAAGGCCATGGTGGACAAGATCAACTCCATCCACAAAAAGACCGGGATGGGCCGACTGGCCATCTTCCGGGACATGAAGGACTGTGCTGTGAAGTACGGCGCGGGCTACATGGATTACGACCTGTTTGAGATGTATGCCCTCACCGACGCCCAGCGGGACACCTACCTCACCCGCGGACGCAACAACGCGCTGGTGGTCAAGTACAACGACAAGGCCTTCATGGACGAACTGGGGGACAAGATCAAATTCAACACCCGGTTTGCCCCCTTCCTCCACCGGGACTGGGTCCCTGTGACAGGGGAGAACAAAGAGGCTGTGCTGGCTTTTCTCGCGCGGCACGACGCCTTTATGGCCAAGCCCTCCTGCGGAAGCTGCGGCTGGGGCATCGAGAAGCTGAACACCGGCGATTTTCCGTCTTTGGACGCCCTCTATGACCACCTGCTGCCCAAGGCCCCCCAGCTGGAGCTGGAAGAGCTCATCGTGCAGCACCCCGCGGTGGCCGCCATCTACCCCGGCTCCATCAACACCGTGCGCATGGTCACCATCCGCAGCAAGACGGGAAGGGTCTATCTGGTGACCGCCATGTTCCGCATCGGCAACGGCAAATTTGTGGACAACTTCAACAGCGGCGGCATGGTGGCACCCATGGATCCGGAAAAGGGCGTGGTCATTGACCGGGCCCTGGACAAGCAGAAGAACCTCTACGAAAACCACCCCGCCACCGGCACCCCCATCAAGGGCTTCACCTTTCCCGACTGGGACAAGGCCCGCGCCCTGGTGCAGGAGGCTGCCCAGGTCATCCCCCAGGTGGGCTACGTGGGCTGGGATGTATGCTTCACTCCCGACGGACCCTGCCTGGTGGAGGGCAACCAGTTCCCCGGCCATGATATTTACCAGCTCCCCGTCCACACCCCGGACAAGATCGGCATTATGCCCCGCTTCCGCGCCATTGAGGCGGAAGAACAGGCCAACTGAAGCCATAAAAAACTGCGGCTCGAACACGCGGTGTTCATAAGACAGTTACAGCCACAGCAGTATGCACTACTGTGGCTGTAACTGTATCTTATCCTGCTATCTGATGATATGGAATCAAACAGACCTGCAAATCGTAATTTGACGAGGGATGAAGTGTAAAAA
>JAQXJQ010000113.1 GCA_029009035.1 Oscillospiraceae bacterium
TTTGGATGATCTGAAGGTAAACGCCGGTCTTCGCGGTCATGGAATTGGCGGAATGCTGATTGAAGCAGCCATGGAAGAGGCTAAGGTGTTGGGCTTTCGGGGGGTATATACTATCGGCCAAGATACAAATGCTTCCGCTTGCCTGTTTTATCTGAAACATGGTTTTGCAATCGGTGGCTTTGACAACCGTGTTTATGACGGCACTAAACTGGAAGGCACCGGCAACATCATTTTTTATCGGGAACTGGAAAGCCTGTAACAGAAGTAAGGATGATTGTGACACGATAAATTCCGGTTTATCGAACAGACACAAGGGCGTACTTCTATACACCGTTCGGTGCAGTGTGTTACGCGCGGAACTTGGCTCTCCCTCTGGGAGAGCTGTCGCCGCCGAAAGGCGGTGACTGAGAGGGTATCAGTTCAAGCCCTCTCCGTCAAAAATCGAAGATTTTTGACACCTCTCCCATAGGGAGAGGCAAGGCGGCTGCGCCGCCAAATTCCGGTTTATCGAACAGCAGAGAGGGCTTCGCCGGTCTGAGGCGAAGCCCTCTCTGTTTTGCAGCAGGCCACCCGTTTTGCGGGCAGCCCTGACTTTGATAAAAGAATGGGGGTGCGGACAGGAAAAGAGGCGCTTTCAATCCTCCGCAGAGGGGGACAGCAAGTGACAGGGGCACATTTTTGCGCAAAAAATCCGCTGCACGCCGGAAAAATCCTTGACATACAACGGGTTGTGTGATACTATAAATTGCTTTTATATGTATACGCGGAGGAGGGGGATACCCTTCCAACTTAAACGCAGTATACCAGATGCCGAGCGAAAAGGCAAGTGCCGGCGCTCAGTTTTAACAACAAGCCCGGGTGTATCACCCGAAAATTTCTACGAAGTGGAGCGTGATCAGCAACATGGCAAGAGCGGTCAAAGATGTCTATTACGGCAAGACCCTTCGCAAGAGCTTCGCCCGTACCGAGGAGATCCTGGAGATGCCCTATCTGCTGGAGATCCAGAAGAAGTCCTACAAGTGGTTTCTGGAGACGGGATTGCAGGAAGTTTTTAACGACGTAGACTCCATCACGGACTACGCCGGAAATCTGGAGCTGTCCTTCATCGGATTCTCCATGGACGATCCCCCGAAGTACACCATTGAGGAGTGCAAGGCGCAGGACGCCACCTATGCCGCCCCCATGAAGGTGCAGGCCCGCCTGCGCAACAAGGAGACCGGCGCCATCAAGGATCAGGAGATCTTTATGGGCGACTTCCCCATCATGACCGACGCCGGCACCTTCGTCATCAACGGTGCCGAGCGCGTCATCGTCTCCCAGATCGTCCGTTCTCCCGGCGTGTACTACGCCAAGAACGCGGACAAGGCCGACAACATCACCTACGCCACCACCGTGATCCCCTATCGCGGCGCCTGGCTGGAGTATGAGACCGACCTGTCCGACGTGTTCTATGTCCGCATCGACAAGAACCGCAAGATCCCCGTGACCTGCCTCATCCGCGCCGTGGGTCCCCGCACCGACGCCGAGATCATCGAGATGTTCGGTGAGGATCCCCGCATCCTGGCCACCCTGGAGAAGGACGCCTGCAAGAGCTACGAGGAGGCCATGCTGGAGATCTACCGCAAGCTCCGTCCCGGTGAGCCCCCCACGGTGGACTCCGCCGAGAGCCTGATCAACGCCCTGTTCTTTGATCCCCGCCGCTACGACCTGTCTGCCGTCGGCCGGTATAAGTTCAACAAGAAGCTGGCTCTGTGGACCCGCCTGTCCGGCCAGAAGCTGGCCGCCCCCATCGCCGATCCCGCCACCGGCGAGATCCTGGCTGAGGCCGGCGAGGTCATCAGCCGTGAGCGCGCCCAGGAGCTGGAGAAGCTGGGCGTCAGCGAGGCCTTCATCGAGGTGGAGGACCTCCACACCGGCACCCATGTGGTGAAGATGTTCTCCAACCGCATGGTGGACATGAAGCATTTCGTGGACTTCGACCCCGAAGAGGTGGGCGTCTCCGAGAAGGTGCGCTACAGCGTGCTCATGGAGCTGCTGGCCAAGCGTGAGGCCGAGGGCATGGACGACGAGGCCTTCAAGGACGAGATCCGCTTCCGCCTGACCGACCTCATCCCCAACCATATCATTGTGGACGACATCATGGCGTCCATCAACTATCTGAACTGCCTGGCCTTCGGTGTCGGCTCCGCCGATGACATCGACCATCTGGGCAACCGCCGCCTGCGCTGCGTGGGCGAGCTGCTGCAGAACCAGTTCCGCATCGGCTTCACCCGCATGGAGCGGGTGATCCGCGAGCGCATGACCATTCAGGACCTGGATGTGGTCACCCCCCAGAGCCTGATCAACATTCGCCCCGTCACCGCCGCCATCAAGGAGTTCTTCGGCTCCAGCCCCCTGTCCCAGTTCATGGACCAGACCAACCCCCTGGCTGAGCTGACCCACAAGCGCCGTCTGTCCGCCCTGGGCCCCGGCGGTCTGTCCCGTGACCGCGCCTCCTTCGACGTCCGAGACGTTCACTACAGCCACTACGGCCGTCTGTGCCCCATCGAGACCCCCGAAGGTCCCAACATCGGCCTGATCTCCTACCTGGCCTCCTATGCCCGCACCAACCGCTACGGCTTCATCGAGACTCCCTACCGCAAGGTGGAGCACATCTATGATGAGAACGGCAAGTTCGTGGGCGCGAAGCTCACCGACCAGGTGGAGTACATGACCGCCGACGTGGAGGACGAGTACAACGTGGCCCAGGCCACCGAGCCTGTGGACGAGAACGGCATGCTCACCAACAACCGTGTGGCCTGCCGCCACCGCAACGAGATCATCGCCGTGGACCGCGAGCATGTGGACTACATGGACGTGTCCCCCAAGATGATGGTCTCCGTGGCTACCGCCATGATCCCCTTCCTGCAGAACGACGACGCCAACCGTGCTCTGATGGGCGCCAACATGCAGCGTCAGGCCGTGCCCCTGCTGACCACCGAGGCCCCCATCGTGGCCACCGGTCAGGAGCACAAGAACTGCCAGGACTCTGAGGTGGCCATTCTGGCCGAGGGCGACGGCGAGGTCACCCGTGTGGACGCCACCAACATCACCGTCCGCTATGACAGCGGCGAGGTCAAGGACTATAAGCTGACCAAGTTCCTGCGCTCCAACCACGGCACCTGCATCAACCAGCGTCCCATCGTGGCTGTGGGCGAGCGCGTCCATGCCAAGGACACTCTGGCTGACGGCCCCTCCACCTCTCAGGGCGAGGTCGCTCTGGGCAAGAACATTCTCATGGGCTTCATGACCTGGGAAGGCTACAACTACGAGGACGCCATCCTGCTGAACGAGCGCATGGTGAAGGAGGACGTGTTCACCTCCATCCACATCGAGGAATACGAGACCGAGGCCCGTGAGACCAAGCTGGGCCCCGAGGAGATCACCCGCGACATCACCAATGTCAGCGAGGACGCCCTGAAGGATCTGGACGAGCGCGGCATCATCCGCGTGGGCGCCGAGGTCCGTGCCGGCGACTACCTGGTGGGCAAGGTCACCCCCAAGGGCGAGACCGAGATGACCGCTGAGGAGCGCCTGCTGCGCGCCATCTTCGGCGAGAAGGCCCACGAGACCCGCGACACCTCTCTGAAGGTGCCTCACGGCGAGTCCGGCATCGTGGTGGACGTCAAGGTGTTCACCCGTGAGGAGGGCGCGGAGATGGCGCCCGGCGTCAATCAGGTGGTCCGCGTCTATATCGCCCAGAAGCGTAAGATCTCCGTGGGCGACAAGATGGCCGGCCGCCACGGCAACAAGGGCGTTGTGTCCCGCATCCTGCCTCAGGAGGATATGCCCTTCCTGCCCGACGGCACTCCTCTGGACATCGTGCTGAACCCCCTGGGCGTGCCTTCCCGAATGAACATCGGTCAGGTGCTGGAGGTCCATCTGGGCTATGCCGCCCGTGCGCTGGGCTGGAAGGTGGCCACCCCCATCTTCAACGGCGCCGACGAGAAGGACATCGCCGATACCCTGGAGCTGGCCGGCCTGCGCCGGGACGGCAAGAGCTGGCTGTACGACGGCCGCACCGGCGAGCGCTTTGACAACCCCGTCACCGTGGGCTACGTCTACTTCCTGAAGCTCCACCATCTGGTGGACGACAAGATCCACGCCCGCTCCACCGGCCCCTACTCCCTGGTCACCCAGCAGCCTCTGGGCGGCAAGGCCCAGTTCGGCGGCCAGCGTTTCGGCGAAATGGAAGTCTGGGCCCTGGAGGCCT
>JAQXJQ010000114.1 GCA_029009035.1 Oscillospiraceae bacterium
GATCGGAGAGGCCACTGCCGGGAAGATGAAGACCGCCCGCCTGGTGGTGTGGAGCCAGCACGGCATCTACGGCGCCGGCCGGGATCTGGACGAGACCTTTGGCCTCATCGAAACCGCTGAGAAGGCGGCTGAGATTTACATGAAAATTGCCCATCTGCCCCGGGTGAACACCATCACCGACGAGCAGCTGCACCTCATGGAGCAACGCTTCGGCGTAAAGGGCAGAGAGGGATACCTGGACTGATTTCCTTATATAAAAAGGAAGCTTAGGAGCTTTCGCTCCGAAGCTTCCATTTTTAGTCCTTACTTGTTGATTGCAGCGGACACCGCCTGCAGAGCCTGAGCCATTTTGGCTTTACAGGCCAGATGGAGGGAGAACTTGTAGCTGTTGGAGGTGTACACCAGGAACAGCAGTACGACTGCGCCGTCCAGAACGGTCTTCATGGAGCTGCCGCAGCCCAGCTTGACCAGACCGGAGGTGAGGCAGGCCTGGCAGAAGGCGCCCACCATGGTGCCGATATTGCGGTCAGAGTAGGGGGCCAGAGCCTGGCCGATAAACATGGGAAGGAAGGCGCTCATCATATAAGAGGAGCTGGCCAGACCGGCCTCGGGGGCGACCATGCCGTTTCTGCACAGATAGAGCAGACCAGCACAGGCCATCATGGCGCCGGCGATGACATAGCAGATCACGGAGTTGATATTTTCGTTAACGCCTACCTCGACCGCGTTCTTCTGACCGGTCTTGAGGGAGTGGCAGTTGTAGCCGAATTTAGTAAAGTTGAGCAGGTAGATCAGAATAATCAGTACCACGCCCACCAGCAGCAGACTATACTTGGGCTGGCTCCAGATCAGCAGATCGAAACGGCCCAGGAAGCGGATGCCCTTACCCTTGTTGATGGTGAAGCCAATGGCCTCAAATACCATGGCCACGCCCAGAGAGGAGACCATGGGGGGCAGCTTGAGAGTGATGTAGACGATGCCGGACACCAGGCCGCACAGCATGCCCACCACCAGAACGCACACCAGCAGCATCACAGGGCCGAACTTGAAGTGGGCTGCCACATTACCGCCGGCGATGACGGAGAGCAGCAGCACGGAGCCTACGGAGAAGTCGAAACGCCCGGAGGTCAGGTTGTAGGACATTGCCAGAGCGATGAAGCCGGAGTAGATGGTGGTCCAGAGAATGGTTTTGAGATCTCCGCCTACGCCAAAGCCCTTTTCGCCGAACAGATTGGTGGCGGCGAAGAAAAGCAGATAGACGATCACCGCGGGAGCGATGGTAATCAGGGTGTTTTTGACAACGTGTTTCAGCTTGTTCATAACGCACCTCTTTTTTCAGGGTAGGGGCGGGCGGTGTTGTCCGCCCCTACCCCTTCGCAGGTTAAGTATGAGTGAATGTGCTTGAATTAGTGATGACGGGCCAGGATCTCATCCATGGTGGTGGCGGAGTACAGAGCGGAGAAGTCCTCCTGAGTCACATCGGGGTTGAAGTCAGCCAGCAGGGAGCGGATGTCCTCAGCGGTGATGGCCCAGCCGTTGTCGCCGCCCTGGATAGAGGAGTAGAAGCCGGCCTGCTCCACATTGGTGACCTTCCACCAGCCGCAGTTGACCATGGCGGCCTTGCCGTTGGGTCGGACCACGTCGGCGTGGCCGGTGACAGCGTTCAGAATGACGGGGATGGCGGAGCCGAAGCAGTCGATGATCTCGGTGGCGGTGCCAACATAGAAGCCGGCGCCGAACATACCGATGGCGGCATCAGACATGGTCTCACCGGCAGCAGCGACCTTGATCTGGCCGAACTTGCCGGCCTCCTGCATGGGCTGGATCCACATCAGAGCGGTGAGAGTGGAGAAGATACCGTCCACACCTTCCATGCTCAGAGCGGTGGTCTGGCCGGACTCAAAGGAGCCGTCGGTGCCGGGGAAGCCGGGAACCTCATAAACCAGCTCGATGTCATAGCCCTTGGCCTTGTAGTCGTCGATGGCCTTCATAGCGCCCTCCCAACGGTCGATGAACAGCTGAACGCCGAAGTTCTTGCCGCCGGAAACGCCCACGATCTTGTGGCAGCCGGCCTCAACCAGCATCTCAATGCAGCCGTAGCCGTACTGATAGTCGGCGTTGCCCACATAGAAGGAGCCCAGGTAGTAGGGGTTGCTCATCATCTCGTCGTTGCCGCTGATGGCGGGGTTGGCGCCCTGGCCGAAGTAGTACATACCCTTCTCGGCGCACTTCAGCAGAGCCTGCTCGTTGGACACATTGTAGTAGCCGTACACGGCGTCGCAGCCGGCGGCAGCGCAGGCGTCGATGAAGTCCAGCTCGCCCTCGGCGGTGTTCAGGGCCTCGGAAGCCATGATCTCAATGTTGTAGTACTTGCTGAGGTAATCGAAGTACTCCTCCAGCTTGAGCCACTGCTCGGCGGTGGGATCATAGTTGACGAAACCGATCTTCACGGTCTCGGCGGGGTAACGGCCGTCGGCGGAAAGAGCGGGGCCGTCGGTGCCGAGCTGGGTGCTGGGCTCAGTGCCGGGCTGGGAGCTGCTGGGAGCGGGGGAGTTGCTGGGGGCGGGGGTGCTGCCGCCGCCGCAGGCGACCAGGCCAAAGGCCATCACCAGAGCGAGCAGCAAAGCGATGAACTTTTTCATTGTTGTTTCCTCCTTGTACTGTTGGTTGATCTTATGTAAACAGAGTCGTCTGTTTCCATACACGGTTAGCGGGGCAGGAGCTTGGTGCGGTAGGTCATGCTGGCCACATAGACCACGCCCAGGAACACGATGGCGCGGAAGATCTGGATCACGGCGGTGGACAGACCCAGGATGGTCAGGCCGGTGTTCAGGATGGTGATGGTGGCCGCGCCGATGAGGCCGGCGCTGATGCGGCTGCGGGGTCCGCCGGTGAGGGGCATGCCGCCCAGAACCAGAGCGACCATCACATCGGTGCCCATGGAGCCTCCGGTGGAGGCGCCGGCGGTGCGGGTGCGCATCAGCAGCACGAAGGCGGCCAGAGCAACGCCCACGGCGGCCACGATGAAGGCCAGCAGCTTGACCCTGACGGGGTTCAGGCCGGTCTGGCGGAAGGTGACGGGGTTGCCGCCCAGCAGCTTGACCTCACGGCCCAGACGGGTGTAGTTGAACAGCACCACACACAGGCCGAAGTAGAGCACCAGCACCACCAGGTTCAGGATAGTCAGACCGTTGGGGGTGAGCTCGGGGAGCTTCCTGACGGCGTTGCTGAGGTAGATGGTGGTCTCCTTGCCCATGATCACCAGCACCAGAGCGCTGAGGATCGAGCCGAGAACAATGGTCACGATGAACAGGGGGACCTCCACATAAGATGCGAAGAGGGCCTTCAGGATATTCAGAAGCAGGGAAACGGCCAGGCAGGCCAGCAGCATCACCACAACATTGCCGGTGGCGATGCCGGCGTAGCAGCCCACCACGGTGGACATACACAGCGTGCCGCCCATGGACATATCAAAGCAGCCGGAACCGAACACGAACACCGAGCCGATGCTGACCAGAGCGGTGAGCATCACGGTGGAGAGCATACTCTGCAGGGTGGACAGCTTGATGAGCTTGCCCTTGGTGAGAATGGCGAAGATCACCGCCACCAGCACCAGGCCGAGAATGGGGAAATAATCCTTCAGAATGTCTTTGAGTTTTTTCATTGTCGGTCCCTCCCTTAGATCATGCAGTCGATGATCTGGTGATCGGTGAGCTCGGGGCTGCGCATAAATTCGCCGGCCAGAGCACCGTCCTTCAGAATGAGCAGACGGTCCGACATGCCGATCAGCTCGGCCAGTTCCTCGGAGATCATGATGATGGTCTTTCCGGCAGCCTTCATGTCCTCAATAAGCTGATACATGGCGGCTTTCACGCCGTTGTCCACGCCGCGGGTGGGGCAGTCCAGAATGAGGATATCGCCGTCACGGCCGATCCACTTGCCGAAGACCACCTTCTGCTTGTTGCCGCCGGACAGGTACTGCACGTTCTGGTTGATGGAGGCGCACTTGATGGACAGGGATTTGACCTGCTTGTTGACATAGGCGTTCTCCGCGGCAGGGAGGATAAAGGGACCTTGATTGATCTTATCCAGGGCGGCGGAGGCGATGTTGTCCTTGATGGAGGCGGCCAGCACCAGCGCCTCCTTGTCACGGTCCTTGGACACGTAGCCCAGGCCCAGGCGCATGGCCTGACGGGCGTTGGTGATCTGCTCGCCGGAGGGGACGTGGGTCACGGTGCCGGTGAGGAGCTTTTCCTCGCCGAAGATGACCTTGCCCAGCTCGTGCATGCCGCAGTGGGACAGTCCGCCGATGCCCAGGATCTCGCCCTTATGTACCTGCATGGAGAAGTTCATCAGCAGGCCGGAGCCGGAGGTGACGTCCTTTACATCCAGAACGATCTCGTTGCTGAGGGCGCAGTCCCAATCGTTGCGGTAGTACTTGGCGCCGATGTCGCGGCCCACCATATGTTTTTTAATGGTATCGGCGTCAAATTCCTCCCGGTCGAGGGAGGTGATGAGGTTGCCGTCGCGGAGCACCACCATGCGGTCGCAGATCTCCATCAGCTCCTCCAGATCGTGGGAGATGAAGATGACGCACTTGTCCGCGTCCCGCATCTGGCGCATGATGCCGTAGATGATGTCACGGCCACGCTGGGACAGGGCGGTGGTGGTCTCGTCTACCACCAGCACCTCCGGATCGGCAGCCATGACCCGGGCCAGCTCCACCAGCTTGCGGTCCTGGATGTTCAGCCGGTCAATGTACCAGCTGGCGTCGATGTCCGGGCAGCCGATGTCGTCCAGCGCCTTCTGAGCGGCTTTGATCATCTCTTTGCGGGAGATGACGCCTTTGCGGCGGAACTGTCCTTCCTTTCCGAGGAAGATGTTCTGGGCGATGGTGATGCCGGAGACATAGCCCTGCTCCTGCACGATCATGCCGATGCCCAGCTTGGAGCCCTCAAGCATGGTGGAGGGCTTGTGAGGCTTGCCCTGATAGAACATCTCACCGCTGGTGGCCGGCTGCATACCGGCGACGATGGAGGTAATAGTGGACTTTCCGGAACCGTTCTCGCCGATCAGACCGGTGATCTGTCCCCGATAAAATTTCATGTCCACATGGTTCAAAGCAACCGTGGGGCCAAAGTTTTTGCACAGCTGCCTGGTCTCGATAATCAGCTTGTCTTCATTCATGGCTGCGGCACCTCTTTTTTAGCACATTTTCCGATTTTGCGCGATTCCTCACATTTAGATATATCAAATATAACAAAAAACTTCGTGCGCGTATACAGCCTATTATATCCAGTATCCGACTTTTTTTGCCGCCTGTATTGACAGCCATGACCAACTATGATTATATTGAAATGAAAAGTTATAACAGGGGGTGGGCGAATGAAGGAGAAATATTACACAACTGTCGGGAATGTATATGACTATATTAAGGAAAAGTGCCAAAATTATGGGGGCGCAGTCTCCTTCCCCCAGACGCTGGAGGATTTGAGGGCTGCCGGCCGGCTGAGTACCCGTCCGCCTGCGTTTCCGACTTTTCATTCTGAAGCAGACGCCGGGGAGCTGTGGGAGTTCATTCGCGGGCTCCCGGTGAGCGCCGACGCCATCCTTCCCCAGGCCCGTACTTATATGTCCAATCCCGTGATCGAGGAGTGCGTTCTCTTTCCCGAAGAGAAGGATGTTTTTACCATTCTCAATATGCCCTATATGGTGGACGTCCTCCATTCCCACGATTTTTTTGAGATCACCTATGTGCTGGAGGGCAGCTGCACCTTCCTCTTTGAGGGGGAGAGCGCCACGTTGAACAGGGGGGATCTGTGCATCGTATCTCCCGGGTCCGGCCACAGCCTGCCGCTGCTGCCGGGATGTATTTCCGTGGCTGTTGAGGTGCGTAAAAGTACCTTTAACCGGATGTTTGGAGACCTTTTGACCAAAAAGGACCTGCTGAGCCTTTTCTTCCGCAACAGCCTTTACGAGCACCGATCCGCCAACTACATTCTGCTGAAGACAGGCAACGATCCCATGGTGCTGGAGGCGCTCCGGCAGCTGGTCTATGAGTCCAATCTGGAGGACGATAACGCCAATACCTGCGCGGTGTGTCTGTTGAACCTGTTCCTGGCCCGGGCGCTGCGGGCGGCCAAGTCGGAGGTCACCCTGCACCACTATGACGGCTACTCCGAGCAGGATTTCAATTTTACCCTGGTCCTGCAGCACATTCAGAAGAATTACCGGACGGTCACGCTGTCTTCTCTGGCTGAGGCCTTCCATTTCAGCGAGACCTATCTGAGCAAGCTGATCCGCAGGCAGATGAACCAGAACTTCACCGAGCTTTTGCGCACGCTGAAAATGGATCACGCCATGGAGTATCTGATGAACACCTCCATGAAAATCAGCGAGATCGCTGAGACGGTGGGCTATGACTCGGTAGACCACTTTTCCCGCACCTTCCGAAAGGTTTACGGCATGTCGCCCCAGGAATACCGGAAGAAGGAACGGGAAACGAAATCGACAGAGGATGGGGAAGAAGCGTGGATCAGAGTTTGAATATCATAAGATTTACCGTGAACGGGGCGGGGGATACCGCCTGGACGGACAGCGGAGAATTGAAGCTCGCCCTCTTTGCCCAGGGCGGCGCGCAGACCATGCGTCTGAGGATCTTCCGCAGAGAAGCGCTGTGCTGGGACAGCGGAGAGCGTCCCTGGGAGCCTTACTGCAGGATGGAGTGTCCCGCGCTGCAGCCGTGCAGCTGCTACCGTGTTGTCGCGTCGGTGAACGGAACTGCCAGCCGGGAGCTGAAGCTGCTCACCGGTCTGATGGGACGGGATTGGCAGGGCAAATGGATCGAGCCGGAGCAGGAATGTGCCGTCAAGGAGCGGCCAATCCAGTTTTTTGAGCAGTTTGTGCCCATGCCCGACCATCTGGGCGGACATGACCGGCTGAAGAGCGTCCGGGAACTGCGCCGTGTCTTCACCCTGGAGCGTCTGCCGGAGCAGGCGGTCTTTTGCGCCAGCGCTCAGGGAATCTATGCCCTGTGGCTCAACGGAGTGCGGGTGGATGAGCGCCGTCTGGCGCCGGAGACAACACCCTATGAGACCATGCTTTACTATCAGGCCTACGATGTCACCGGCCTGCTGCGGACGGGGGAGAATACCCTTCGCGTTCTGCTGGGTGACGGCTGGTGGATCGGGCGTATCGGCATCACCGGCGACAGCTGTCAGTACGGCGACAGGCTGGCCTTTCTGGGCCAGCTGACCCTGGACTTCGGCGGTGAGCGGCAGGTTCTTCCCACCGATGAACGCTTTGAGAGCAGGGCCTCCCGCATCCGCTATGCCGATCTGTTCATGGGGGAGAAGTGGGACTGCTCCGCACCGGAGGAGGACTGGATGCCCTGCCATGGGGGAACGGCTCCCTCCGGCCGTCTGGAACTGCAGACCACGGCTCCGGTGTCCGTCTGGACGGAGCTTGCGCCCAAAGAGATCCTCACCACCCCCAGGGGGGAGCTGGTGGTGGATTTCGGCCAATGTCTCGCCGGTGTGGTGGAGCTGGAACTCAGCTGTCCCAAGGGGTGTGAAGTAATTCTCGAGCACAGCGAAACGCTGGACGCACAGGGAAATTTCTTCCGCAATATTCTGGGCCGCAACAAGGATCAGCAGGACCGTGTGATCTGCGGCGAGGGCGTGACCCGTTTCTGCCCGGAATTTACTTATCACGGATTTCGCTATGTAAAGCTGGAAGGGGCTGCTGCCTCGGACATCCGCTCCATCCGCGCGCTGGCCGTAGGAACCGCGCTGGAGGAGGCGGGGTCCTTCTCCTGTTCCCACAGCGCGCTTACCCAGCTTCAGCATAATATCCGCTGGGCCACCCGCAGCAATATGGTCTCGGTCCCCACCGACTGTCCCCAGCGGGAAAAGGCGGGTTGGACGGGGGACATTCAGGTGTTTGCCCCCACGGGATGCTTCAATTACGATCTGCACGGCTTTTTGAGCGCCTGGCTGGGCCAGATGCGTCTGTCCCAGGCGGAAGACGGCGCAGTCCCCATCGTCATCCCCAGCTATCCTGCGCAGACCGCCATCCAGACCGAGACCTTCGGAGGCAATGTATCCGCCGCCTGGAGCGATGCCTGTGTGCTGGTTCCGCTGGCCCTCTATCGGCAGAGCGGGGACAAGGGTGTGCTGCGGGACAACCTTGCCATGATGGAGAAGTGGCTGGGATATGTGGAGCGGGCGGCCGCAGTTCCTCCCGGGAACTATGAGAGCCTGGACGCGGAGGCAAAACAGCGCAGCAAATACCTGTGGACCGAGGGGTTCCACTTCGGGGACTGGCTCATTCCCAGCTATCAGGATGATGTGATGGCCGGAGCCGCCATCACCGCGAAGATCGTTGCCTCCTGTCAATATGCCGTCACCGTGGCGGGCTATCTGGAGGTGCTGGAGGCTCTGGATGAGCCGGAAGAGAAGATCGAGCGGTACCGCACGCTGCTGGGCAATATCCGCCGCGCGGTGCGGGAGGAGTATGTCCGTTCGGACGGCACGGTGGAGGGAGACCTGCAGGGTCTCTATGTAATGGTGCTGTATGCCGGCGCCGTGGAGGGTGAGCTGGCCCAAAAGGTGGCTGACCGCCTGGCACGGCTCATCGAGGAAAACGGCGGCGGACTGGATACCGGCTTTGTATCCGTGCCCCACTTGCTGGATATGCTGGCTCAGAACGGCCATGAGGATCTGGCGTGGAAGCTCCTGTTTCGGACGGAAGCTCCCGGCTGGCTCTATCAGGTGGAGCATGGGGCCACCAGCATGTGGGAGAACTGGAATGCCGTCCGCCCGGACGGTACGGTGGAGGGCGACCTGCAGGGCCTCTATGTGATGGTGCTGTATGCCGGCGCCGTGGAGGGTGAGTTGGCCCAAAAGG
>JAQXJQ010000115.1 GCA_029009035.1 Oscillospiraceae bacterium
GGATCGCAGTTGGTGTCCACGATGGCGACGATGGGGATGTTCAGCTTGCGGGCCTCGTTGATGGCGTTGCGCTCCTTGCGGGGGTCAACGACGAACAGAGCGCCGGGGAGCTTCTTCATCTCGACGACACCGCCCAGATACTTCTCCAGCTTCTCGATCTCGCCCAGCAGCTTCATGACTTCCTTCTTGGGGAGCATGTCGAAGGTGCCGTCCTCCTGCATCTTCTTCAGCTGGTTCAGACGATCCACGCGGGTACGCATGGTCTTGAAGTTGGTCATCATGCCACCCAGCCAACGGGCGTTGACGAAGTGCATGCCGCAGCGGGAAGCCTCCTCCTTGATGGCGTCCTGGGCCTGCTTCTTGGTGCCCACGAACAGGACGGTCTGGCCGTTGGCGGCGACGTCACGCACGAAGGAGTAAGCCTCCTCCAGCTTCTTCACGGTCTTCTGCAGATCGATGATATAGATGCCGTTGCGCTCGGTGTAAATGTAGGTGGCCATCTTGGGGTTCCACCGACGGGTCTGGTGGCCGAAGTGAACGCCGGCCTCCAGCAGCTGCTTCATAGATACGACTGCCATTGATTATTTCCTCCTAATTTTTGTTTTTACCTCCGGAGGCATCATCTCTTTGCGCCCACTTTTTTCAGAAAAGCACATGACGAAAAATCCGCCTCCGTGCGGAATGCCCTGATAGTTTATCATGCCGGGAGCGGAAATGCAAGAGCTTTTTTACTGTTTTTGGAGAAAAAACGGTAAATTTCAATGCCCATCCACCAATATGAGGTCGGGACCGATCCGTTTAATGGCGCTCCAGGGGAAAACGAGGTCCGCCTCCCGCCCCAGAAAGCCCAGCGCCCTCGGCTTTCCATAGACGATGACATTTTCGATTTGTCCGCTTGCCGTGTCGATCTCAAGGTCGCCGATGCAGCCGTAACGGGTTCCGTCGGAGATGTTGACCAGCTCTTTTCCCTGTAATTCAGCCATGCTGCAGGTCATAGGATCCCCCCCAAAATAATATTTTAAGGTATATGCCCGGCAGGGACGCACTATGCGCGGGAAAAGAAAAAATTTTGATTTTGCCCCTTTGCAAACAGGCGTTTTTATATTAGAATGGAGTTACGAATAAAATGAAGCGAGGTTGATGCTTTATGCCCGATATCAAGTATAAGCGCGTGCTGCTGAAGATCAGCGGCGAGGCTCTGGCCGGGGACGCCGGACGGGGACTGAATTTTGATGTGATCAATTCCGTCTGTGATGTTGTGGCCGCCTGCGTGAAGGAAGGCGTCCAGGTGGGCATCGTGGTGGGCGGCGGAAACTTCTGGCGCGGACTGAAGGACGGGAAGGGAATGCGTGAGCGTACCCGTGCCGACCATATGGGTATGCTTGCCACCACCATCAACTGCCTGGCAGTAGCCGATATTCTGGAGCAGAAGGGGATCGGTGTGCGTGTGCAGACCGCTATCGAGATGCGCGCCATCGCCGAGCCTTATATCCGTTCCCGGGCCATTCGCCATCTGGAGAAGGGCCGTGTGGTCATCTTCGGCTGCGGCACCGGCAACCCCTATTTCTCCACCGACACCGCCGCTGCGCTGCGTGCGGCTGAGATCAATGCCGACGCCATTCTGCTGGCCAAGAATATCGACGGCGTGTACAGCGCCGATCCCAAGCTGGACCCCAATGCTGTGAAGTATGATGTCATCACCTATGACGAGGTCCTGGCGCAGCACCTGCAGGTGATGGACTCCACTGCCGCGTCCCTGTCCATGGACAACAAGATCCCTGTGGTTCTCTTTGCGCTGAAGGACCCCGAAAACATTCTCCGGGTGGTCCGCGGCGAGAAGATCGGCACCATTGTTAAGGAATAAAGGAGGAACAACCCATGAGCCAGTATTGCAACAGCTATAACGATAAGATGGGCAAGACCATTGAGGTGGTCAAGGCTGATTTTGCCAGTGTCCGCGCAGGCCGGGCCAACGCCGGCGTGCTGGACCGCATTCAGGTGGAGTATTACGGCACTCCCACCCCCATTCAGCAGGTGGCGAGCATCTCCACCCCCGACCCCAGAACTCTGGCCATCCAGCCCTGGGACGGTTCTCTCCTGCGTGCCATTGAGAAGGCCATCCAGACCTCCGATCTGGGCATCAACCCCCAGAACGACGGCCGCGTGATCCGCCTCAACTTCCCCCAGCTCACCGAGGAGCGCCGTGTGGAGCTGACCAAGCAGGTCCACAAGTACGCGGAGAACGGTAAGGTGGCTATCCGTAATATCCGCCGTGACGCCATTGACGCCTTCAAGAAGATGCAGAAGGCCTCCGAGATCACCGAGGATACCTACAAGGATCTGGAGGAAGAGATCCAGAAGATCACCGATAAGCGCTGCAAGGAGATCGACGAGCTTGCCGCGGTCAAGGAAAAGGAACTGATGGCGGTCTAATTGAATAGTCCACACACTGCGGGGCGCGTGTGCGTCCCGCTTGTGTTGTAGATAAGCGCTTGAAACGGCGGCATTTAGGCAACACTTGAAAACAGGTAAGGGCGTGAACGCATGGCATTTTTTAAGAGACAGCATACCCCGCAGGTGGATATGGAGCACTTGCCCCGCCATGTTGCCATCATCATGGACGGCAACGGACGGTGGGCCAAACGCAGAGGACTGCCCAGAACGGCAGGTCATGCCTCCGGCGCGGAGACCTTTCGCCGGATCGCCACCTATGCCAAGAATATCGGGTTGGACTATCTGACGGTCTACGCCTTCTCCACGGAGAACTGGAAGCGTCCCCGGGAAGAGGTGGAGGCTATCATGAAGCTGCTGGAGAAGTATCTCTGCGAGGCGGTGGAGAGTATGGCGCGGGATCGGATCAAAATGGCCTTCTTCGGCGACTTGTCGCCGCTCAGTCCCCGCCTGCAGGCTTTGTGCCGTGAGACCGAGGAAATATCCAAAGGGTATGAGGGGTTTCAGGCCAACATCTGCCTCAATTACGGAGGCCGGGATGAGATCGTCCGGGCGGCCCGGGCCTACGCTGCCGATTGCCTGGAGGGAAGGGCGGACCCCAACCACCTTACCGAGGCTGATTTCGGCGCCTACATGTTCTCCCGCGGCGTGCCGGACCCCGATCTGGTGATCCGGCCCAGCGGCGAAGTTCGCATATCCAACTTCCTGCTGTGGCAGTCGGCCTATGCGGAGTTTTATTTTACTGATGTGCTCTGGCCGGATTTTTCCGAAAAAGAGCTGCTGAAAGCGATCGCGGACTACCAGCATCGCTCTCGCCGTTACGGAGGTGTCTGATATGGGAAAACGAATTCTTGTCGCCGTGATCTTTGTCCCCATTCTGCTGGTGATCATGCTGTTTCTGCCCCCTGTGGTGTGGACGGCTGTGGTGGCTCTGATCTCCGCGGTGGCGGCCTACGAGCTGTTTCGTGCCACCGGCGGGGGCAAGGTGACCGCCGCCATGCAGGCCGCCGCCATTCTCTCTGCGGTGGTGATCCCCTTCAGCTGCTGGCTGGGCTGGTCCGCTGTTGCCATTCCCGCCTGCCTGTTTGCCGTGGCAGTGGTGGCATTCTGGTGTGCCATTCAGGCATATGATGAAAAGGGCGGGAGCATCACCTTGTACCACATTCTGCTCACGGTGTTCGGCGGAGGGCTGATCCCCG
>JAQXJQ010000116.1 GCA_029009035.1 Oscillospiraceae bacterium
CTGGAGCGCCGCTACCGGGAGACCCAGTCCGACGCCATGAAGCGGGAGATCGAGGAGTGCATGAGCGAGTGCGCCTGCCCGGACTGTCAGGGCCGTCGGCTGAAGAAGGAGTCCTTGGCGGTCACCGTGGGGGGCATTTCCATCCACGAGTTCTGCGAAAAGCCGGTGGATGAGGCCCTGGCCTTCCTGGACGGGCTGAAGCTCTCCGAGAGCCAGATGATGATCGCGGACCGTATCCTGAAAGAGCTGCGCAGCCGCCTGGGCTTCCTGCGCAGCGTGGGCCTGCAGTACCTCACCCTCGCCCGCCAGGCGGCGACCCTGTCCGGCGGCGAGAGCCAGCGCATCCGTCTGGCCACCCAGATCGGCTCCTCCCTCATGGGGGTGCTCTATATTCTGGACGAGCCCTCCATCGGCCTGCATCAGCGGGACAACGACCTGCTGCTGGGCACCCTGAAGCACCTGCGTGATCTGGGCAACACCCTCATCGTGGTGGAGCACGACGAGGACACCATGCGCGAGGCCGACTATATCGTGGACATCGGGCCGGGAGCCGGCGTCCACGGCGGACAGGTGGTGGCCTGCGGCACGGCGGAGGACATCATGAACACCCCCGGCTCCGTGACCGGCGACTATCTGGCGGGGCGGAAAAAGGTACCTGTGCCCGATGCGCGCAGAGCGGGCAACGGCAAAAAGCTCATCGTGCGGGGGGCGTCGGAGAACAACCTGCGCCACATTGATGTGGAGCTGCCTCTGGGCACCTTCATCGCCGTCACCGGCGTGTCCGGCTCGGGCAAGTCCTCTCTGGTCAACGAGATTTTGTATAAGCGCCTGGGGGCGGAGCTCAACCGCACCAAGGCCCGCCCGGGCAGGCACGACGCCATGGAGGGCATCGAGCATCTGGACAAGGTCATCGCCATTGACCAGTCCCCCATCGGCAGGACCCCCCGCTCCAACCCCGCCACCTATACCGGCCTGTTCAACGACATCCGCGAGCTGTTTGCCTCCACCCCGGACGCCAAAAGCCGCGGCTACGCCGCCGGACGCTTCTCCTTCAACGTCCGGGGCGGACGGTGCGAGGCCTGTCAGGGCGACGGCCTTTTGAAGATCGAGATGCACTTCCTGCCCGATGTGTATGTGCCCTGTGAGGTGTGCAAGGGCAAGCGCTACAACCGGGAGACTCTGGAGGTGCGCTACAAGGGCAAAAATATCCACGAGGTGCTGGAGATGACGGTGGAGGAGGCCCTGCCATTCTTTGAAAACCTCCCCCGCCTGCACAAAAAAATCCAGACCCTTATGGATGTGGGCCTGGGATATGTGAAGCTGGGGCAGCCGTCCACCACCCTGTCCGGCGGCGAGGCCCAGCGGGTGAAGCTGGCTACCGAGCTTGCCAAGCAGTCCACCGGCTCCACCATCTATATTCTGGACGAGCCCACCACCGGCCTGCACACCGCCGATGTGCACCAGCTGGTGGAGGTGCTGCAGAAGTTTGTGGACAACGGCAACACCGTGGTGGTCATCGAGCACAATCTGGATGTGATCAAGACTGCCGATTATATCGTGGATCTGGGGCCGGAGGGCGGCTCCGGCGGCGGTCTGGTGGTGTGCGCCGGAACGCCGGAAGAGGTGGCCGCCTGCGAGGAGAGCTACACGGGCCGCTATCTGAAGAAAATGCTGAAATGAGAGAAAGGAGGCGGGACTGTGGAACTGATGCAATGGCTGACCGGGACCAATGCAGGTGAATTTCTGCTGACCATGCTGGTATCCATGGTGCCCGTCATCGAGCTGCGGGGCGGGATCCCCTTCGGCGTGGCGGCGGGGCTGCCTGTGTGGATGGCCTGTGTGGCGGCCATGCTGGGCAACATGATCCCCGTTCCCTTTATCATCGTCTATATCCGCCGTGTGTTCCGGTGGCTGCGCAGCCGTCTGCCGCGGTTCAACCATGTGCTGGACCGGCTGGAGCGGAAGGCCCATCTGAAGGGGAGAACGGTGAAAAAGTATCAGTTTCTGGGGCTGGCCATTCTGGTGGCCATTCCCCTGCCCGGGACGGGAGCATGGACGGGAGCGCTGGTTGCGGCCTTCCTGGATATGCGCCTGAAGAAGGCGGTGCCCTGGATCGCACTGGGCATTGTCGTGGCCGGAATTTTGGTGAGCGTGCTCACCTTCGGCATTGCCAGTTTGATCTGAGGAGGCATGGAAATGTATCTCTATCTGGTGCGCCACGGCCAGTCCGAGGGCAACGCGGCGCGTACCTTCCACGGCCGGACCGACTATCCCCTGACGGAGCTGGGGCGGGAGCAGGCGAGGCAGTCCGGGGAGAAGCTCTCCGGCGTCAGCTTTACCCGCTGCTGCGCCAGCACCCTGTCCAGAGCGTGGGAGACCGCCAGGATCTGTCTGGGGGACCGGGCGGTGGAGATCGAGCCCTGTCCCGAGCTGCGGGAGCAGGATATCGGCGAGATGGAGGGGCTGACCTGGCAGGAGATGGAGGAGCGATTTCCCCATCTGCTTCACCCCTATATCGAGGATTGGTGGTCGGTGACTCCGCCGGGCGGCGAGTCCCCCGAGGTGCTCTCCCGGCGGGTGAACCGCTGCGTGGAGGAGATCATCGCCCGGGGGGAGGATACCCTCATCGTGGGCCACGCCATCGCCATGTCCATGATTTTGGATGAACTGGGGCTGATGGGGCGTGACAAGCTGCTCAAGCCCGAGGGATTTTTCAGCCAGGGGACCTATACCGCCATCCGGGTGGAAAACGGCGTGGCGGAGCTGGTGTGCTTTAACCGCTGAAGGACAAAAGACGCCTTCCGGGCATAGAATGGCTGGGAGGTGACTGAGGTGGAGCAGATTTTGGCCGTGCTTGCCCTGTTTGGCATGGGCTGTCTGCTGTGGATGGCCTACGGCTGGCTGTTGGCCCCCGGCGTATGCCCCATCCGGGCGGAGGTGACTGCCACCGGTGGGGGGGACGGGCTGGAGCAGACGGTCAAGGGCCTGCTCTGGCTGCGCCGCAGCGGATTTTGGCAGGGCACCATCGCCATTCGGGACGGCGGCCTCACCCGGGAGGGCCTGGCGCTGGCGTTGACGCTGTCCCGGAAGCAGGGCGTGGAGTTTTTGGGAAAGACCATACAACCGTAAAGAAACGAGGGTTTACAAATGGAATTGAAACAGGCTTTGGAGCAGCTGGACGCGCTGGAGCGCAAGCGTTTCGCCTTTGGCGCGGCGGACGGCTCCATCTATCTGGACGGCGTCACCGTGGCGCCCCGGGACACCTCCGCGTGGCGGGGGGTCGCCATGTCCGTGCTGGCGGGGGAGTCTCACAAGCTCATCACCGCCCCCGAGACCGGGGAATTGCTGGACTTCTTGTGGGAGCGGAAAGAAGAGCTGGACGGGAAGTGCCGCCGCCGGGTGGAGCTGCTCCGGCGTGAGCGCAGTCAGCTGGAGCGCATCCCCACGGAGGAGTACATGGAGTACGCCGCCCTCACCAACGAGGCCAGCGATGTGTGGCACCGGGCCAAGGAAACCAGCGATTTTGAGCTGTTCCGTCCCGTGCTGGAAAAGCTGGTGGCCTTCAATATCAAGTTCGCCGGCTATTATGACAGCAGTAAAAAGCCCTACGACGCGCTGCTCAACGAGTATGAGCGGGGCGTGACCATGGAGTATCTGGACCGGTTCTTCGGCACCGTCCGGGAGCGTCTGGTGCCGGTGATCCACGCCATCGGTGAGAAGGAGCAGATCGACGACAGCTTCCTCCACCTTCACTACCCTGTGGAGGCTCAGCGGAAGTTCTCCGACTACCTCATGGAGGTGCTGGGGCTGGACCGCGCCCACTGCACCATTGGCGAGACGGAGCACCCCTTCACCCTGAACTTCTCCAGCGGGGACGTGCGCATCACTACCAACTACACCGAGGACAGCCTGGCTGACTCCATGTATTCCGTCATCCACGAGGGCGGACACGCCAGATACGAGCTGAATGTGGACCCGGACATGGATTACACCTGTCTGGCGGGAGGCGTGTCCATGGGCGTGCACGAGAGCCAGTCCCGGTTCTACGAGAACCTCATCGGACGCTCCGAGCCCTTTATCCGCGCCATCTTTCCCAAGGTGCAGGGGTTTTTCCCTCAGCAGCTGGGCAGTGTAACCGCGGAGCAGTTTTACCGCGCAGTGAACCGGGCGGAGCCTTCTCTCATCCGCACCGAGGCCGACGAGCTCACCTACTGCCTCCATGTGATGGTACGCTATGAGATCGAAAAGCAGCTCATCGGCGGCACGCTGGCGGTCAAGGATGTGCCCGGGGAGTGGAACCGCCTCTACAAGGAGTATCTGGGGGTGGATGTGCCCGACGACAAGCACGGCTGCCTGCAGGACTCCCATTGGTCCGGCGGCTCCTTCGGCTACTTCCCCTCCTACGCTCTGGGCAGCGCCTACGGCGCGCAGATGCTGCGCAATATGGAGGCGGAGATGGACGTCTGGGGCGATGTGGCGCGGGGCGACCTGTCCAGGGTCAGCGGCTGGCTCAAGGAAAAGGTACACAAATACGGGCGCCTTCTGGAGCCCGGCGAGATCGTAAAGAACGCCTGCGGCGAGTTTGACCCCACGGTGTACACCGACTACCTCACCGAGAAATACTCCAAGCTCTATCATCTCTGAAAAGACGGGTCTGTTGCAAAATGCTTTGTTCTGCGACAGCCACTTTTGGTTTCCGATGTGGTTCCTGCGGGGAGGTTTCGCCTGCGGGCGAGTTTCTTTTTGCCCGTGCAAAAAGAAACCAAAAACACGCATAAGGGCTACGCCCTTATGGATCCTGCCCCGCAGTACGATACGATCCGACCTCAAGTCGGCGTCTTGGGCGGAGTGTCCGGTGCGGTTTCTCCGCTGCGCTTCGTGCCTGCCGGTGTTCGGTGCCCAGCCTACCCACAACACGCCTCAACCAGGCGCTGTATCCGGGGGTGCTGGCACTTCTTCCCGCGGGGGGGAGTGCGGCAGCGAATACGAAGCTGCCGTTGTATCCTGTTTCGGGCGCCGGTGATAGACGATGAAACCGAAGTGTGCCAAGCGGGATACATAAGGGTGCAACCCTTATGCGACTCTTTGGTGACTTTCTGGTCGGGCAGAAAGTCACCCGTCGGAGACAAACAGAAGGGGCTGCTGCAGAACCGAACATTCTGCAACAGCCCCGTTTCAAATCGTCGACAAAGTCAAAGACTTTGCCTGCCGAGGTTATTCCGCACCCAACTGCGCCAGGCGGTCCTTGCAGGTCTTCCACTCCCGCTGGTCGGAGTCCATCATGAAGTTGAGCCGCTCCATCACGCTGTGGATCTGCTCCGTGATCCGCTCCACATCGGCTTTGGAGCGGTTGATCTTGTCCATCACCATAAAGTCGGCGAAAAATCCGTCAAAAAAGTAGTCGGCAAAGCGGAGGAAACCGTCGATCTCGATGTTCAGATCGCCGTCGATGGCAGAGACGTCGGCCAGCTCCGTGCGGAAACAGCGTAGGTTAAAGCGCAGCTGGTCCACCTGCCGCTGTGCCTGGTCCAGCCGGTTGTGCTTCACCAGACCGGAGACAAAACCGCCGCCGAACAGATCCAGCATACCCCAGCCGGCGGCGCTGTTCAGACTGCTCTGGATCTCCTCCGCACTGCGCAGGGCATTTTTGCCCGCGGTGATGGCGTCGTCAATCTCGTCCATATGCCGCTCCAGGGAGGAGACGCGCGCTTTCAGTGAGCGGATCTCGTTTTCGTGACCGTTTTGCCGGAAGGCGTTGGATTGATTTTGGTAGTCGGCCATAGCAGACCCTCCTTTGCTTTGCTTTGATTTTACACCTTACAGCGGGTGCAATGTCAAGGGGGTGTGGGCAGATAAAGGAATTTTTCCGTGTCATAATCGGGGGACAAACCCCATAGAATACAGCATCCAAAGGAAGGGAGCTGACCGTGTGGCATACGAGGATAGCATGAGCGCCCCCCACCGGGTGACGCTGGAGGAACGCCGACATCTGACGGTATCCGGAGTGGAGGATGTGGAGCGCTTTGATGAAAACACCATTGTTCTGCTCACCACGCAGGGGTCCATGACCGTGAGCGGGGAGAACCTTCACATCGAAAAGCTGTCGCTGGACGGAGGAGACCTGAAGGTGGAGGGGGAGATCGAGTCCCTGGTGTATGAGGAGGACACCGGCAGACAGGGCGGCTTTTTCGCGCGGCTGATGCGCTGAGATGTATGTGGATGTGGCGGCCCAGGCCGGGATCTTCGCCCAAAGTATTCTCGTGGGGGTGGGCCTGGGGCTGGTCTATGATATTTTGCGCATGTTCCGGCGGGTCATCCGCCTCAGATGGGTGGCGTTTTTGCTGGATCTTCTGTTCTGGCTGATGACCACGGCGGTGTTGTTCACCATGGCACTGGTGCGGGAGAGCGGGGAGGTGCGGGTCTACCTCTGGGTGGGATTTCTGCTGGGAGGCGGGGCGTACCTGCTGACGGCCAGCCGCCTAGTGCTGCCGGCGCTGCTGTGGATGGCGGAAAAAGTGGGGCAATTCTGGCGTTTTTTCACCGCGCCCGCCAGAAAAGCGGCCGCAGGGACAAAAAAATTTTTGGAAAACCGAAAAAAAGACTTCCATAATTGGCTGAAATGGTATAAGATAACTATGTATCATTACCATGGCGATGTTGCAGAAAAAGGGGGGAGCAAGGGTGAAGGTAAAGCGCGCGGGCATCGGAACAAAGCTGCTGGTCCTGGTTCTGCTGGTGGCAGCGGTACTGGCATTGCTGTCCATGCGCACAAGGCTCACCGCTGTGCAGGCCCAGCAGACAAAGCTTCAGGAGCAGGTGCTGGCCCAGACAGAAAAAAACAGCGCGCTGGCCGACGCCATCGCCCACAGCGATAACCCGGAGTACATTGCCAATATCGCCAGAAGCAAGCTGGGCTTGCTGGAGCCGGGTGAGATCCGGTTCGTGGATACAGCAAACTAATTTATTGAGATGAGAGGGAACAAAAGCATTTATGGGGTTTGAAGTAGGTTCTATCCTGGAAGGAAAGGTAACAGGTATCACCAAGTTTGGCGCATTCGTGTCTCTGCCGGAAAATCGTTCCGGTCTGGTACATATCTCTGAGATCGCCTATTCCTATGTCAACGACGTCCATGACCACCTCAGCGAGGGTCAGACCGTCACCGTCAAGGTCATCGGCATTGATGACAACAATCGGATCAACCTGTCGATCAAGCAGGCTGCTCCTCCCCCCGCACGGCAGGAGCGCCGCCCCAACGATGGACCCCGTTTTAACGGACCCCAGAACGGCGGAGAGCGTCCCGCATTCAGCGGCAGCCGCCGTCCCCAGTCCCCCCGCCCCTTCCAGACGGAGGCGGTGCAGCCCAAGGGTCCTGCCAGCTTTGAGGACCAGCTGAAGCAGTTCATGGCCAGCTCTGACAGCAAGCTGTCCGAGCTGCATATGAACGAGCGCCGCAGCAGCCGCCGCGGCGGCGGCAACCGTAGAGGTTGATTTACGCACGATCAACAAAGAGCCCGCTGCAGAACGATCGTTCTGCAGCGGGCTCTTGCGTTGTAAACGGCAACCACGGGCGATGCTGTGAGTGACCCCGCCTTGCGGCTGACTGAGGGGTTGGAAGAAAGTTACCCGTCAGAGACAAACGGAAAGGGCTGCTGCAGAGCAAAGTCTGCAGCAGCCCTTTTTCTCAATCGATCGGATTCTGTTTTGTCCGGATGGATCATGCCTTGGGGGGCATGACGGTGGCGGTGCCGGTGATCACCTTTTCACCGCGCTGATTGGTGACGACGGTCTCCAGCTTCAGCCGGTTTTTCTCCTCGTTGCGCTCGATGACGGTAGCGGTGGCGGTCACGGTATCGCCGATGTAGACGGGTTTCACAAAGCGGAGCTCCTGCCCCATGTAGATGGTGCCGGGGCCGGGGAGCTGCATACCCAGAACATTGGAGATGAAGCCGGCGGAGAGCATACCGTGGGCGATGCGCTGGCCGAACATGGAGTCCTTGGCGGACTCGGCATTGATGTGGGCGGGGTTGAAGTCGCCGCTGATGCCGGCGTAGAGGATAATGTCGGTCTCGGTGACGGTCTTGGTGAAGCTGGCGCTGTCGCCTATTTGGATGGTGTCAATGGTTCTCATGAAAATACCTCATTTCATTGCTGCTTTTTGCCCTGCCGGGGCAGGCGCTAAGTTCGGAAAAGGATCAGGACAGCGGACGCACATAGTAGAAGATGTACAGCGCGGTGTCATACATCAGGATGGTGCCGTCCTCCTGGGTCTTGACATACCAGACGTCCTCGCCGGCCGCGTTCTTCAGAGAAATGACATGGTCCGCGGTATCGTCAGCGGTGTGAGGCTCCACCTTGATGTCCCACACGCCCTGAGACACGCCGCCGATGGTGTACTCCAGGGTATTATCGGTGATGATGTACTTGCTGTCCTTCACCTCGGTGTAGGAGGTGAAGTCATAGAGGCACCAGGCGTACAGGTCATAGGTGCCCACATAGGGGTGAGCGGCCTTGACGGGCTCCTCGGAGGGAGCGGGAGTGGGCTCCTCAGAGGGAGCGGGAGTGGGCTCCTCAGAGGGAGCGGGGGTCGCGGCGTCGCGGCGGTTCTCGCAGACATAGTACATATCACGGCTGTCCTGGATGATCAGCTGACCGGCGGGGTTGAACCAGCAGGTCATGGTGCAGCCCCAGTCGATGACATTCATCACATTCTTGTCAAAGGTGATGGAGGAGGCATACTG
>JAQXJQ010000117.1 GCA_029009035.1 Oscillospiraceae bacterium
CTCGGACTCGAAACAGCCGCCCTGCGGCTTGGTTTCCCGCCCTCGCTTCGGTCCATCCGTGCTGCTCACGACGGCTCGGACGCTTCGCTATTGCTCTGTCAACATGACCCGTCCGTCTCAAAAAGCGACGGACCGCGGTACAAACAAAATTGTGCTGAGGTTCAAAACCTCGGGGATTGGAAGCACCGTGCTTCCGGGGAGAAAGCTCTGGAATTGTCCGGATTTTTTCGCCGGGCAAGGCAGGCGGCCGCAGGCAGTACCCGGTGTACGGCAAGGGCGCCTAACGCAGCACGGCGGAAAAAGATGGGCAATTACAGCTTGATCTCGATCTCGACGCCGGCAGGCAGCTCCAGGCTCATCAGAGCCTCCACGGTCTTGGCGGAGGGCTTCACCACGTCGATCAGGCGCTTGTGAGTGCGGCGCTCGAACTGCTCGCGGCTGTCCTTGTACTTGTGGACGGCGCGCAGGATGGTGACGACTTCCTTCTTGGTGGGCAGGGGGATGGGGCCGGAGACGGTGGCGCCGCTGCGCTTAGCGGTCTCGACGATCTTCTCAGCGGCCTGGTCGATGACCTGGTGGTCATAAGCCTTCAGTCGAATACGGATCATTTCTTTTGCTGCCATGGGATTTTCCTCCTTAAAACATACGAAGTGTCATTGGGTCACGCTTCGTACGGTGAGAAACAGGGGTTATCCACGCTCTCGTGCGTATCATTCCGAGGCATGAATAAAACCGGCACAACGCAAGTGGCCGGTCTCACCCATCCTCAGCGATCTACGCTGTGGTCTGAGTTTCTCAGCCGCCCGATTACGGACATACTCCGCAGAAGTTACCTCGCAGTGCGAGCAATCTCCTGCATCATCGCATACTGCGCCCATACAGGCGCTTGGTCAGTATACAAAATAATGCCCACGCTGTCAAGCGGTTTTTCAAATTTTTTCGAAATTTTTTCGGGTTTGGGGCGGGGGGAGAAAAGAACGAGCAGCCGCGGAAGGTTCCGCGGCGGCCCGGACATTATATATATAATGTATATGCTCAGATCTTGATGAGTTCGTACGCACGGGTACCGATGCCCAGCTTCTCGCCGTGCTCCAGCTGGACCTCCCAGCGGGTCTCGGGATGGGCGCAGCGGAAGTGGTCGGCGTGGTCATGATGATCATGGCCGCAGCCGCACTCGCCCACCACGGAATTGGGGTTCACCGGCATGGCGTTCACCGCGTCGGCGCAGGCCTGATCCAGGGCCACGGGGTCGAAGGAGGCGAACATACCCACATTGGGGACGATGGGCACATCGTTCTCCGCGTGGCAGTCGCAGTTGGGGGACACATCCAGCACCAGGCTGATGTGGAAGCAGGGTCTGCCATCCACCACGGCCTTGGTGTACTCGGCGATCTTGCAGTTGAGCACATCGGCGGCGGCGTCATAATCGGGGGTCACCGCGTCCTTGGGGCACACGCCGATGCAGCGGCCGCAGCCCACGCACCGGTCGTGGTCGATGGAGGCCTTCCGGTCGTGGAAGGAGACGGCGCTGTGGGCGCAGATCTTTGCGCACATTCCGCAGCCCACGCACTTGCGCTGGCTCACATGGGGCTTTCCGGCGGCGTGCATCTCCATCTTGCCGGCGCGGGAGCCGCAGCCCATACCCAAATTCTTCAACGCGCCGCCGAAGCCTGCCTGCTCGTGGCCCTTGAAGTGGTTCAAAGAGATGACCACATCGGCGTCCATGATGGCCTGCCCGATCTTGGCCTCGGTGACATATTCGCCGCCCGCCACGGGCACATAGGCCTCATCGGTACCCTTCAGGCCGTCGGCAATGATCACGTGGCAGCCGGTGGAGAAGGGAGAGAAGCCGTTGGTATAGGCGGAATCCAGATGGTCAAGGGCGTTCTTCCGCCCGCCCACATAGAGGGTGTTGCAGTCGGTGAGGAAGGGCTTGCCCCCCAGCTCCCGCACATAGTCCGCCACGGTCCTGGCCCAGTTGGGCCGAAGGTAGGCCAGATTGCCCGGCTCCCCGAAGTGGATCTTGATGGCGGCATACTTGTCGGTAAAGTCGATCTCCCCCATGCCGGCGGTCTTCATCAGCCGCTTCAGCTTCTGCTGGAGGTTCTCGGTATAGGTGGCGCGGAAATCCGCGAAATAAACCTTGGATGCCATGTGTATCTTCCTTCCGTTCCTGATCGTATTGTCCATTATCGAGGTCTCGCCGGCGGATAAGGGCCCGGCTCGTCTGTCCTCCCCAGCAGATAGTCCACGCTGGTCTTATAGAAATCAGCCAGCTTGCATACAAGGTGCAGCGGAATATCCCGCTCCCCTCTCTCATATTTGGAATACAACGACTGGTCGCATTCCAATAACCCGGCTATCGTTTTCTGGGACAGGTCCCGGTCTTCCCGCATATCGCGAATGCGAAGCTTCATTTACATCACCGTCCAAATTATATTTTAGTACAATATGTCCTATTGCATTTTAGGACTATTTGTCCTAAAATATTCATTGGGGTGATATTGATATGAACCATGTGAAAAAGGTCTGTATTTCTCTTACAGAGGAGCAGTATGAAAAGCTCCGGACTCTCGCGGGAGAGTGCGGCCGCACCCACAGCGGCTACATCCGTCATTTGGTCAAGACTTACTTGCGCGAAATCGAAGCAAGACCTGACCTCAAATTGAAATAACAGGAGCCCGCTGCGGAGCGATGCAATGGGCTTTTCGGCAATCGCTGCGGAGTGCGCTCAAAGTCTCCCTGGGATAAGGGCTGCCCGAAGGGCAGCCGGAGGAAGAGAACAAAGGCGGCACCGCATTCTCGATGTATCTCTCCCTCAGTCAGCTTCGCTGACAGCTCCCTCGTCAGAGGGAGCCTTTCCTCTTCGGTGCCCAGCCTACCCACAACACGCCTTAAGTTAGGCGCGGTATCCCGGGGCGCCGGGTCGTCGCGCCCCAAGAAAAAGGGTCCGCTGCAGGGAGAACATCCCGCAGCAGACCCTGTCGTCATTCCTCGTCCAGCTTGAGTACCGCCATGAATGCCTCGGTGGGCATCTGCACCGTACCAAGGGAGCGCATCTTTTTCTTGCCTTCCTTCTGCTTCTCCAGCAGCTTCTTCTTTCGGGTGATATCGCCGCCGTAGCACTTGGCCAGAACATCCTTGCGCATGGCCTTGATGGTCTCGCGGGCGATGATCTTGCCGCCGATGGCCGCCTGGATGGGCACCTCGAACATCTGGCGGGGGATATTCTCCTTCAGCTTTTCACAGATGCGGCGGGCCCGTTTGTAAGCCTTCTCCCGGTGGGCGATGAAGCTCAGGGCGTCCACCTGGTCGCCGTTGAGCAGCAGGTCCACCTTCACCAGATCGGAGGGGCGGTAGCCCTCCAGCTCGTAGTCCAGAGAGGCGTAGCCTCTGGTGCGGGCCTTCAGGGTATCGAAAAAGTCGTAGATGATCTCGTTGAGGGGCATGAGGTAGTGGATCTCCACCAGGTTGGTGTCCAGATACTTCATGTCCCGGTACTCGCCCCGGCGGTCCTGGCACATGGGCATGATGTTGCCCACATACTCCGGCGGCGCGATGATGGACACATTCACATAGGGCTCACAGGCCTGACGGATGGAGCCGGGGTCGGGATAGTTGTGTGGATTGTCCACCCGGACGACGGTGCCGTCGGTCTTCTCCACCTCGTAAATGACCGAGGGCAGGGTGGTGATGAGATCCAGGTCGAACTCCCGCTCCAGGCGCTCCTGAATGATCTCCATGTGGAGCATCCCCAGAAAGCCGCAGCGGAAGCCAAAGCCCAGGGCGATGGAGGACTCCGGCTCAAAGGAGAGGGA
>JAQXJQ010000118.1 GCA_029009035.1 Oscillospiraceae bacterium
CGATGGTGGCCCGGCTGGTGGTCTCCGCCACGCCGAAGGTACCGTCCTCACGGTTGGTCATCAGTTTGTTTTTCAGGCACCAGGCCACACCGTCGTGGTACCACTGTAGGTCAGGAAAGTCGAAGCGTTTGCCGCCCGTCGTCGGGTAGCATGGCATGAAAGCCTTATTCAGATCATCCATCCACGTGTGGCCGCTGCCCCGGCGCACATCAAGAGTGTTGATCATCACGTCTCTGGTGCGCAGCTTCTTGCCGGTCTCCTGGCTGATAATGCTGCTGGCGGTACTGAGCACATAGTATTTCCCGTCCACCTTGCCCAGATAGATCATCTCATGGCCGGGGATGCACAGGGCGACGCCCAGGGGCAGCTCGTCCAGGATGAGGCATTTCTCCTCCAGGGACATGTTGGTCATGTCGATCTTTTCCACGTTCATATTCCACTGCCAGTTGCCGTTGCGGGCGATCTTCAGACCAAAGCAGGTGTACACCGTCCGGACAAGGCCGGAGCAATCCTCCACATCCATCATCCCGCCCCAGCCGTAGGCATCGCCCAGATTGTTGAGGGCCACCATGGCGATATTCTCCTGGGTCAGGGGGAGATAGCCCTCGCTGACCTTGGCAGTCTCGGGGATGAGGGCCAGCTTTTTCTCATAGGTTCCGTCCTCCCGGCGCACCGGCAGCCAGACTACATAGTTGTGGAAGGGGGACCGGTTGTTCACCAGCTGATCGGCCTCAAGTTCAGGGGCCAGCTCCAGCACCGTGCCCACTGTCAGCATCCGCCGGGCGGTCTCCGGGGCGGAGTTGGAGGCGTCGGTATACACCTTGTTGCCGTACACCACCAGCACCTGATCCGCCGGAAGATCCCAGGCGGAGAGCCACTCCCCCTTATCCGCGCAGAGGGCCACATCCTCCGCCGGGATCCACCCGGAGCAGCTGGAGATCCGGGCCAGATAGTACTTCCCATCCGCCGAGGTGGTGTAGATCAGCACCGGCTCATTCACGCAGACCGCGCTGATGGCCTGGTAATCGAAATCCGGGTCGGCGGGATCGTCCCAGATGGGGTTATCGCTGGGAAAGACTTGGAGCACTGTCCGGTTCACGGCAATGCCCCAGCGTACGGGCATGCTCTCGGTGGCGTTTGGGTCAACGCAGTTGTCGATCATGGCTTCATAATAGGACCAGTCGGCCTTGCTGCCGTCGCCGCCGTAGGTCCAACCGAAATAGTATTCCGCGTCCGCAGTGGATGAAGCCCGGATGGCCTCATTGCGGGCAAGGCCGTTAAAGGTCTCCCCCACGCTTTTCAGATCCAGCACCATGGTGCCTTTCGCTTCAGCGATATCCTGATTAAAAGCGGTGATTTTTTCCTGCGTCAGGATCACCTCCCGGGAGCCCTCATGCAGTTCGGCCCAGTAGGAGGCGTCGGACATCTCCGCAGTGACATCCTGCGGATAGTAGACCCCTGCCTGCACCGGCTGTACCAGGGAAAGGGCAACCACAAGCGCCGGCAGTGTACAAAGTAGTTTTTTCGAACCATGCAGCATATCTAATACAATCTCCTTTTGACCATACATACTGGTCCTGCTTATAGCCAGCAGGAATGCCTCGTCTGTTTAAACTTGTGTCGTTATCCGGGGCCGTCATAGCTGACAGCAGACTGACAGCCATGACTGATCTTTGCTCTTTAAAAAAGTATGCCGGAGGAGGCGCTTTCGCGCCTCCCCCATTGGGTGCTGATTACTTCTCTATGGCCCGGCAGAACCGCTGGAGCATAGCCGCAGCTTCGGCGCGGCTTGCCGCCCCTGTGGGGACGAGCTTGCCGTCCTTGCCGTTGATGACCCCGGTCATGGTCATCCAGCTCATGGCCTCCTCGGCCCAGGTGGACACGCTGTCCGCATCCGGGTAGTCCAGCTGCATCATCCACATGCCTGTGAAGCCCTTGCCCTGCGTCTTTGCATAGCGGTAAAGCATGGCTGCCAGCTGTTCGCGGGTAATGGCGCCGCCCGGATCAAAGGCGCCGTTATAGCCGTTGATGATGCCATTTTCGGCGCCCCAAGCTGCCGCCTCGGTGTACCAGGTACCGGTGGGCACATCGGTGAAGGTGCTGTTTTCGGTTGCCTTCGGACTGCCTGCCATGCGCCACAGCATGGTCACGACCATGGCGCGGCTGGTGGTGCCGGTGGGATTGAATTTTCCATCGCCCACACCGTTCATCAGGCCGGTATTCAGACAGTAGTGGACGCCGTCGTGATACCATGCGGTGGGAATCAGGTCAGCGTAGACAGAGAGCGGGCAGGCCGCATCCCTACCGCAGTTTGCGTAACCGACTGCATCTGCTTCGTCATAGGCAATCACATACTCGGAGAAGTGGCTGACGCGAACTTCCAGATTGCCGTTACGATAGATAGTGCTCATCTTCTCCGGCGTACCATTTTCGGGCACGTACCAGATGG
>JAQXJQ010000119.1 GCA_029009035.1 Oscillospiraceae bacterium
CGGTCAAGGGCACTCCCAGCGCCTCATCAAAGGCGGCCTTCATGCTGCGGGGGGCCAGAAACTCCCGGGCGTCGGCGTCCACCGTCCCCTCAAAGCTGCTCTCCTCCGCCTGCTTCACAATGAGGCCGAAGTCCTTGCCGGGGCAGAGATCCCGGCGCAGCTCGTTCACCAGCCACATGCCCATGATGTTCTTCTGATATCGGTTATAGCCCACGCCGCCCTCGTTGGAGTAGTTGGCCGCCTCGCTGCCCCCATCGGTCAAGGGTCTTTCTGTCCTGACCCCCAAAAGGGACCATGTACCGGAGGAGATGTAGAGGTCCTCCCCCTCCATGGGGATGCCCTCCACGGCGGAACCGGTGTCGTGGGTGGCGCAGAGCATGACCTTGATGCCCTCGTACTCCCCGATGACCTCGCCGGGGTGGCGAAGCCGGGGGAACAGCTCCCCGGGGAGTCCCAGCCGAGCAATGATCTCCCGGTCAAATTCCAGGCTCACGGCGTCCACCATACCCATGGTGGTGGCGTTGGTGAATTCTCTGGCCTTTATGCCGCAGAGTTTGTACATCAAATATTCCGGGATCATCAGCACATCGGTGACCCCATCCAAACGCCCCGCCAGCTTGTCGGCATAGAGCTGATAGACAGAGTTGAAGGGCTGGAACTGACAGCCGGTATGGCGGTACAGCTCGGAGAAGGACACCTTCTCATGGACCGCGGGGATCACCGCCTCCGTGCGGCTGTCCCGGTAGGCATAGACGGGCAGCACCTCTTCCTCACCCCGGAGCAGCACATAGTCCACCCCCCAGGTGTCGATGGAAAGGGTCTCAATCCCCTCAAACTGTTTTTTTGCCTCCGCAATTCCGGCCTTCACGTGCTCCAGCAGCGCGGAGACCTCCCAGGTCAGATGGCCGTCCGCTTCGGACACGCCGTTGGGAAAGCGGTAGACCTCTTTTGTCTGAATGACGCCATCCTCCCGCCAGCCCACGATGTGCCGTCCGGAGGATGCGCCGATGTCGATGGCAAGTGCGTATTTCATCATAATCACCCGCTCCTATTAAAGCACATCCGCTCCCCTGCCGCCACAACGGTATTTGTGCAAAAAAGTGTCCTGATTTGCATTGCCTTTTCCCCCGCTCCGGAGTAAAATAGCAGCAGGTGATGCAAGATGATCGACGAACAGATCCTGTGCCGGCTCCGGGGCATCAGCCCGGAAGAACAGGCCCTGCTGGAGGGGGACCCCCACATCCGGCGGGAGATCTACATGGAGGACGGCTCCACCAGGGTCGACGCGAAAAAACTCCTGTCCAGCGGGAAACTCATGGACATCCGCCCTCATACCCGGTTTGTCCACTTCCCGGAGCACACCCACAACTATGTGGAAATGGTGTATATGTGCTGCGGCTCCACCACCCACATCGCCAACGGCAAGACCATCACCCTCCGGGAGGGGGAGCTGCTTCTCTTCGGCCAGGGCGCGCGGCAGGAGATCCTGCCCGCGGGGGAAAACGACATCGCGGTGAACTTTATCATTCTGCCCCAGTTCTTCGACAAGGCGCTGGAAATGCTGGGCGAGGACGAGACGCCTTTGCGGAAATTCATTGTGGACTGTCTGGGTTCTTCCTCCGGCAGCAGCAGCTGCCTGCACTTTCAGGTGTCCGATGTGCTGCCCATTCAGAACACCATTGAAAACCTGCTGTGGACGCTGGAGCAGAGTCTTCCCAACCGGCGGAGCATCTGTCAGGCCACCATGGGCCTGCTGTTCATGCAGCTGCTCAACCACACCGACCGTCTGGCCTATGAGGACCGCTCCGACGCCGCCATCGTGGGCGTGCTCCACTACATTGAGGAAAATTACGCCACGGGAAGCCTCTCCGAGATCGCGGAGCTGCTCCACTATGACTTCTGCTGGCTCAGCCGGGAGATCAAACGCAAGACCGGCAAGACCTACAAGCAGCTGCTTCAGGACAAACGGCTCATGCAGGCCGCCTACCTCTTGAAACACACCGCGCTCCAGGTGGATGTGGTGGCCGGCGCCGTGGGATACAGCAACCTCAGCTACTTCCACCGCATTTTCCGTGAAAAATACGGCGTCACCCCCAAAAAGTACCGGGATGCTGCCGAGTAAGCAACAAAGCCACCCTTTCCGCCTCGCGGAAAGGGTGGCTCTTGTTATGTTATTCACTTGATCCCGTAGTCGTAGAGTTTTTGCATCACCCGGCGCAGGGGCACGAACAGGATGAACGCAATGGCGAAATTCCCCACGCAGTGCAGGATATCATAGGGAATGCCGCTGATCCACCAGCTGAGCGCGTATCCCCAGCCGCCCACAAAGAGGTAGACCGGCGCGCACAGAAGGCCGAACATCAGCCCAAACACACCTGACAGCAGCGCCCACTCAATGGGCCGCTCCATTTTGCGCATCAGCCATGCGGCAACCGCCAGAATGAGCCAGATGTACAGATAGTTGATGGACCAGAGGTTCAGTCCGTTCACCAGAAACTCCAGCGCCACATATACATAGATGGGGTAAACGGCCTTAAATCCAAAGGTCACCGCAAACAGCATCACCATCAGCGAGCTTGGCTCAATGTTGGGCAGCGGCGCCATGACCAGCTTGAGGGCAAAGGTCAGCGATCCGAGGATGCCGAACAGCGCGCACTCATAGGCCAGGGAGTGTCTCTGTTTATCCAACGGTGTAGGTCAGGCCATAGACGTCCCCGCTGACAACGGGGGTCTGGTCCACGCCGGTGCTGGCGTACTCACCGTTCACATAGAACGCCCAGTAGGAGCTGTCCTTTTCGTAAACGGCCTCCTCGCCGTCCACCACCTGCACATACAGGCCATAGGGGCCATCCTCACCGGCGATCAGGCCCTCAGCCAGCAGAACGGTGCCCACAAACTCCTCGTCGGTGTGGTAGGTGAAGGTCTTGGTGCTGCCGTCCTTGTGGGTGACCTCAACGGTAAATTCCTTGGCGCCCTGAACGGTCTGAGGCCGGGTGGCCACAAAGATGCCCACCATAACAGCGATCACGGCCACAACGGCAACCACTGCGATGGCGATTTTACTGTTCTTCTTCATGATTGTTCCCTCCGGTTGTCATTCTTTCCTTCGGACAAAAGCTGCCGAAACCGGCAGCTCGTCCGACTTCCCAATTATAACCGCTCCCCCCGCTCAAATCTACCCAAACAGGGCAAGTGCCAAAGAAACCACCAAAAAGCGAAAGAAAACCGCAAAATGGGCAGATACACCCGAAAAAAATAGGAAAAGACAAAAAACGCAAAAAATCACAAAGAAGTTTTGGGTTCCCCGCCTTCGCGCCGCGCTTTCATCCGGCCTGCGCCCCGCTGCTCCGGCTCACCCGTTTCCCCGATCATCCTGCGGTCAACTCACCGAGGAGTGACCGGCACCCTTCCAACACATCCCGCCATGTGGCCTCAAAGTCGCCCGTATACCACGGGTCGGCCACATCGCCGGGGCGATGGGTGTGGTCCATCAAAAGGGAGATCTTTCCGTCGGGGTCCCCGCCGCAGATGCGGTGCATATTGCGGAGATTGGCGCCGTCCATGCCGATGAGCAGGTCATATTCCTCATAGTCCCGCTTCGTCAGCTGCCGGGCCGCATGGCCGCCGCAGGCGATCCCGTGCTCCGCCAGCTTCTTCCGGGCGGGTGGATAGACGGGGTTGCCGATCTCCTCCCGGCTGGTGGCCGCCGATGCGATGCAAAACTGCGAGGAAAGCCCGGCCTTTTCCACCAGATCTTTCATCACAAACTCCGCCATGGGACTGCGGCAGATATTGCCGTGGCAAATAAAAAGCACTTTTATCATAATCTCTATATTCCTCCAGAAGTCTGCAAACCCTTGATATTACTGGGTTTTTCGGACTTTCGGTTTTTCTTCAAATTT
>JAQXJQ010000120.1 GCA_029009035.1 Oscillospiraceae bacterium
CATGACAAACCCGGGGTTCATCGGCGTGGACGACATCCAAAAGGTCTACCTGCCCATGGGCTTCTCCAACTTCAAGATCGAGGGCCGCAGTCTGGGCAGCGCTCTGATCCTGGAATTCCTGCTCCACTACATGACCAGGCCCGAATACCACCTGCAGGTCAGAGAGTCTGTTTATCTGGACAGTATGCTGGACCTGTTCTGACCGCCCATCAACAGCAAAGGACTGCTGCAGAACCGAACATTCTGCAACAGTCCCTTTATGATCTGTTTTTACTGCTCCATCGCTTCCCAGACCTTGCGGGCCTCTTTCGCCTTGCCGGCTTTCAGCAAGTCGTTGATGCGGTGCTCGTCCTCCTTGCGCTTGCGCTCGGCGGCAAAAATGTCGCTGCCGAAGAATTGCTTGTAGACGGACTTGCGGTATGCCCGGCCGCTCATCTCGCGAATGGCGCCGTTCTCCAGCATCAGCACCCGGTCGGCGCAGTTCATGATGGTGAAGAAATCGTGGGAGACCATCAGCACCGTCCCCCGGTAGGCCTCCAGCGCGTCCTCCAGCTCCCGCTGGGCCACGGTGTCCAGATGGCTGGTGGGCTCGTCCAGAAACAGGACAGACGCATTGCTCTGCATGATCTTCTTCAGCTGGGCGATGTTTCGCTCCCCGCCGGAGAGGGTCTGGGCGTCGTCGTCGTAGATCTGCTTGAAGATGGCGATCTCACCGCCGAAGGCGGAGTCTTTCTCCAAACGCCCGTACAGGTCGTTCAGCATACTGGACTTTCCCGTGCCGTTGGCGCCCACGAGGGCGACCTTCTCCCCTCCCCCGATCCGGAAGGATGCGTTGGAGATCAGGGGCTGATCAAAGGCCAGGGAGTAGTCCTCAAACCCGATGTCGGGAATAGTCCGCTCCTCCTCAATTTCCGGGAAGCGGAGTTCGTGGGTGACGTCCTCGATGAAGGGGTTGCGGGTCTTGCGCGCCTGCAGCCGCTCCAGATAGCTGACTCTCGCCTTCAGCTGACGGCCAAGGCGCGGGTCGGCCACATCGGTGGCGTTGTCCCGGAGGCGCTCCACCAGCTTTTCCTGAATTTCGATCCACTCCGCGTCCTTCACCGACTGCTCGTGCATGGCGATCTTTGTCTCCAGCATGGCGCGGGTGTACTGGGCATAGCTGCCGGGGAACTCCTGCAGCTCCATGTTTTCCAGATGGAGCACCTTGTCGAAGCACCGGTTCAGCAGCAGGCGGTTGTGGGTGATGGCAAGGACGGTGCCCTCGTAGGAATTGATGAGCCTGGTGAGACCCACCAGGTTTTCAAAATCCAGAAACACATCGGGCTCATCCATGATGAGCAGCTGAGGCTTTCGCAGCATACTGCGGATGATGGAGAGCATCTTGTACTCGCCGCCGCTGATGACGGCGGTGGACAAATCGGCGATCCCGCTCAGCCCGGCATTTTCCAGCATCCGGCGGATGTTGCTGTCGTAGTTGTAGCCGTCCACCGCGTCAATGCGGTCAAGGCAGGTCTGGTAACGCCGGCAGACCTCTTCCATATCCTCCGCTTCCGCCATTTCCCCGCACAGGGCGTCGGCCTCGGCCAGCAGGGCGACAATTGGCTCAGCCAGATAGTCATAGGCGGTGACGCAGGCCCCTTCGTTCCTGACGAACTGGGTGATGAGCCCCACCTCGCCCATCTCCTCCCGCTCGATCTTCCCGTCATAGAGATAGTTCTCCGGGTGCAGGAGCATATCAATGAGGGTGCTTTTGCCCGTGCCGTTGCTGCCGATGAGCACGGCGTGGTCCCCTTTTTCGATCTCAAAACAGATATGGTCGTACAGGTCTTTCTGCGCAAAGCCAAAAGACAGATCTTCGACTTTTATCACACTTGGCCTTTTCATGTCAAATCCCCCTTCGCTGTTGAAGCATTATAGCAAAAAACAGAGCAAATAATCAACCTCAAAACGAAAAGGAAGCGAATACCCTTGAAATAATTCCCCCGGCACCGTAAAATAAAAAATCATACCCCGCGCTTCGGCACCTCGGCAGAGCGCGGAGACCCACAGTGAAAAAAGCGGTAACGGAGGAAAAACCATGACCACGGCCGAAAAAGCAGCTCTGATTCTCAGAGACATCAAACAGGAGACGGGTACCGATCCGGTCCGGATCTTCAAGCACATGGCAGACAAGGAGTATGTGAGCATCCACGGCCCGGAGCATCACATTCTGGACGGAGCAAGCCTGCTTGTGGCCTACAGAAACGCAGGCGGAAGCATTGATTTGGACGCCGCCCTTGAAAAGCTGGCGGCGGAAGGGCTTCGTATGCCCGGCGCCATGTGCGGCCTCTGGGGCATCTGCGGCGCGATCACTTCCATCGGTGCCGCTCTGTCGATCATTGACGGAACAGGTCCTCTGTCCTCTGACGGGACATGGGGCAGCCATATGCAGTTCACCTCAAATGCCATCGGTGAATTGGGCCGGATCAACGGCCCGAGATGCTGTAAGCGGGATGCCATGATCGCATTCAAGCACGGCATCCAATATGTGAACGAGCATTACGGCGTGGCATTGGAGCAGGGGCACAGGAAGTGCGAATACTCCGATCTCAATGCACAGTGCATCAAAGAAAGGTGCCCATACTATGAGTAAGAAGCGGGTCGCGTTTATCTGTGTCCACAATTCCTGCCGAAGTCAGATCGCCGAAGCGCTGGGAAAGCATCTGGCCTGGGATGTGTTTGACAGCTACTCGGCCGGGACAGAGACAAAGCCCCATATCAACCGGGACGCCGTCCGGCTCATGAAGCAGCTGTACGGGATCGACATGGAGCTGACCCAGCATTCAAAGCTGATCGGTGAGATCCCACCCCCCGATATCGCAATATCCATGGGCTGCAATGTGGGCTGTCCGTTCATTGGCCGGGCTTTTGATGACAACTGGGGCCTGGAGGATCCCACCGGAAAGAATGATGAAGAATTTATCCGCGTCATCAGGCAGATCGAAGCCGCCGTTTTGGCGTTAAAAGAGGAGCTTGCCGAGGAAGATGAGAGCAAATAAGCAGCAGGCAAAACAACTTGCCCCCATGGTAAAAAAGCTGTGGCCGGAGCACTCTTTGGAGGCTCTGGAGCGAATTCTGAGCGACTACATCTGCGGCAGGGAGTCGGCGGCATTCACCGCCTGCGTGGACGGAGTCTGCGTGGGCGTTGCCCTGTGCTGCCTGCGGCATGACTATGTGGAGGGGTGCGACACAAGCCCCGTGGGTTATCTGGAGGGTATCTATGTGGATGAGGGACACCGGAGGCGGGGTCTGGCCCACGCCCTATGCGGGGAGTGCGAGGCATGGGCCAAAGAGCAGGGCTGCACGGAGTTTGCCAGCGACTGCGAGCTCACCAATACCGCCTCCCTCAGGTTCCACCTGGGCATTGGCTTCCATGAGGAAAACCGCATCATCTGCTTCAAGAAAACCATTTGAAGATACGCAGCTCCCCCTTTGCCGCGGCAAAGCAAAGGCTGCACGGGATTGATTGGGAGGGAAGGGATCTGAATGGAGACGAACAGGAACAATGCCCTGCTGCAGCGGCCGGAGATCGAGTCCCTTCTTTCGGACTATGGTATCGACGGCTTCTCCCATCACTCCATGATCGACACCTCTCACGGGGATGAGGATATCCGGCAGAATTATCTGATCGACAGGAAGTATGTTCTTCGCTTGAATTCCGCTGCAGTCATGAGCGAAGAACGGCTGGAGGAGCTGAACGGGATCATCGACCGCTACAATGAATACGGAGTCCGGGCCCCCTATTTTATCCGCGGCAAAGACGGGCGGTTTCTCCGGAAATGTCACGCAATGACGGTATATCTCTCCGAATTTCTTGACGGACTGATTGCAGACGACTTTTTAAAAGAGCATCCGGAGCGGAGAAATGCGCTCATCGACGAACGGTTGACCTTTGTGGCGAAGTATGCGCAGAAATTCAAGAACCGGAACTTGAGCCGGATCCGTTCTATGTATTCCATCTTTGATCTGTCTCCCTACGACGAGCCGTTGGGGATCGACGAAAAGCAGGATAATCTCAATCATATGGTGGAGGCCCTTCGGAGCATGGGCGAGGAGAACCTTGCCGGCCTGTTTGACCGGGAAAATGAGCGGATACGGGCAAAACTGCTGCGCGTATACCATTCCCTTCCCTGCTGTGTTTTTCAGGGGGATGAGAATTTCTCAAATCTGTGTGTTGATGAGGACGGGCACATCAACGGTCTGTTTGATTTCAATATGTCCGGCACTGAGGTCAATGCAAACTATCTGGCAAACGCGGCGTTCCAAGGGCGTTTTTTCTATCAGGATGATATATTTGACGCCCACGACGCCCAGTGGGTGTATCAAAATGTAATGGATTCTTTTTGGGCCGCCACACAAATCATTTCGGCAAATTACACATTCGAAGCGCCGGAACTGAGTGCATATTATTTGTACGCAAAGCTTGTTATGATCTCGGGCTATGTCAATACTGCCGCGTTTGAGTCGTATCTGCGGGAAGAGAAGTACAAAGAGCAAGCACTCCGTTTGCTGAACCTCATCGTCAGCACACAGCTCGGGTGACCAGGCTGTGTCTCTCTTTTGTCATATAAAGCGTTTTTTCCCACACCCTGAACGCAAGGGCTCGTTGCAAACTGAGCTAAAAAAACAACGCAGTTAGGAATTGCTTTTTCAAGTTTTCTGCTTGTCGGCTTTGATTTCTTGAAAATCTATCCGCAAAGCCACGGTATCTCTCCGGTTTCCTTCATTTTACGGTTCCATTCCCGCAGCCAAACACTCGAAATTCTTAATCATTAGCCGGAAATGATCCCACTGTATAGAAAAATCGGCTGCACCGCAGCTTTGCTGTGGCATAGCCAAACTTCATCAAAAAGTATTAAATTCAAAAGAAAAAGGACTGAAAACCAATGTTTTCAGTCCTTTTTAGTGGTGGAGATAAGCGGGATCGAACCGCTGACCTCTTGAATGCCATCGGTTTTGAGGTTCTGGACTCAATGAAAAAAGTTAGAAAACACAGACAAAACAGCACTATTTAGACACATTTTAGGTTCATTCGTTTCAACTGGTACAATGCGTTTTGCCCTGATTCCGGTACAACTCAGGTATGAAAAGTTCGGAGCAAAAATGAAAAGTTCCGAGCCCCTCCAAAATCAGTTGAAAGGAAGACAAATTATGAGCTACATTTCAGCAAAAGAAGCTGCCCAGAAGTGGGGCATTTCCGAAAGAATGGTGTATAAGTATTGCACTCAAAATCGAATTCCGGAGGCCTATCAAGACTACGGTATTTGGTTTATCCCCGAAGATGCAGCTAAACCTTCTCGTATCAAAAAAGGCACAGTGAATACGCCTCAGATCCCTCCACTTCTCAAAAATTTGATCAAGCAGCGAGATGGCAGACAGTATCGCGGTCTTTACGACT
>JAQXJQ010000121.1 GCA_029009035.1 Oscillospiraceae bacterium
AGTGCTCGATGGCCTGGGCGGTGTTGGAGAAGCAGAAGGACACCGACAGCTTCACCTTGTATTCGGGCTTGTCCTCCCGGTCGCGGCCGCGGCGCTCGGTCTGCCAGAACACGGGCTGGGTGAGGGGGTTCTCCCCCGCCAGCTCGCTGACATAGTCGATGATGCCGTTTTCGTACCGGAAGTCGGTGGTCTCAAACTTGCCGTCCACCTGATTGCGGAAGCGGAAGGTGATGCCTGCGTTGACCACCGCCTGCCGCTTCAGCACATCGAGGTAGTACTCCGGGGGGATGTCGATGTCGGTGAAGACTTCGATATCCGGCTTCCAGTGGAACCGGGAGCCGGTCTTTTTGCGGTCGGCAGGCTCCTTGCCCATCTCGCCCACGATCTCGCCCTTTTCAAAGTGGAGGGTGTATTTGAAGCCGTCCCGGTAGATGACGGCGTCGAAGTATTCGCTGGCGTACTGGGTGGCGCAGGAGCCCAGACCGTTGAGGCCCAGGGAGTACTCATAGTTGTCCCCGTCGCCGTCCTTGTATTTGCCGCCGGCGTACAGCTCGCAGAACACCAGCTCCCAGTTGTAGCGCCCCTCCGCCTCGTTCCAATCCACGGGGCAGCCGCGGCCGAAGTCCTCCACCTCGATGGACTTGTCCCCGTAGCGGGTGACGATGATCTGGTTTCCGTGGCCCTCCCGGGCCTCGTCGATGGCGTTGGAGAGGATCTCAAACACCGCGTGCTCGCAGCCCTCCAGGCTGTCGGAGCCGAAAATAACGCCGGGGCGCTTGCGCACGCGGTCCGCGCCCTTCAGCGAGGAGATGGACTCGTTGCCGTATGCTTTCTTGTTGGTGGCTTTAGCCATGGTGACACCTACTTTATCCATTGTGTGGGCATATCATATCTATGATAGTATAGCGCAAAAAACCGGGGCGCGTCAAGGAAAGTTCCTTGTAAATACCGTGGGTCTGTGATAAATTAAGGATAAAGAGATACAGGGGGTGTATTTTGTGAGCAAATACATTTTGGCGCTGGACCAGGGGACCACCAGTTCCCGGGTCATCCTGTTTGACGAGGAGCAGAACATCGTCGGTGTCAGCCAGCGGGAGTTTACTCAGATCTACCCCAAGGAGGGCTGGGTGGAGCATGACGCCATGGAGATCTGGTCCTCCCAGTACTCCGTGATGATGGAGGTCATCGCCCAGAACGGAGTGGACGCCGAGGACATTGCCGCCATCGGCATCACCAACCAGCGTGAGACCACCATTCTCTGGGATAAGGAGACCGGACGGCCCATCTACAACGCCATCGTCTGGCAGTGCCGCCGTACGGCGGATATTGTGGACGGTCTGCTGGAGCAGGGCCTGGGGGACCACATCCGTGAGGTCACCGGCCTTGTGCCCGACGCCTATTTCTCCGCCACCAAGATCAAATGGATCCTGGACCATGTGGAGGGCGCCCGGGAGCGGGCGAGGGAGGGAAAGATCCTCTTTGGCACCGTGGACAGCTGGCTGCTGTGGAAGCTCACCGGCGGTGCGGTCCACGCCACCGATGTGACCAACGCCTCCCGTACCATGCTCTATGACATCCGGAAGCTGGACTGGGACGAGACTTTGCTGACGGTGCTGGACATCCCCCGGGAGATGCTCCCCGAGGTGCGCTCCTCCAGTGAGATCTACGGCTACGCGGAAATTCAGGGCCGCCCGGTGCCCATTGCCGGCATCGCCGGTGACCAGCAGGCCGCCCTCTTCGGCCAGGGGTGTTTTGAGCCGGGCGACGCCAAAAATACATACGGCACCGGCTGCTTCCTGCTGATGAACACCGGCGATCAGCCCTTTGTCAGCCGCAACGGACTGGTGACCACCATCGCCGTGGGGCTGAACGGCAGGGTGCAGTATGCCCTGGAAGGCTCCGTCTTTGTGGGCGGCGCTGTGATCCAGTGGCTGCGGGACGAGATGCGCTTTTTCAACGACAGCCGGGATGCGGAGTACTACGCCCGGAAGGTGTCCGACAACGGGGGCGTGTACCTGGTGCCCGCCTTTACGGGCCTTGGCGCGCCCTATTGGGATATGTACGCCCGGGGCTGCATCGTGGGCATCACCCGGGGCACCAAGCGGGAGCATATCATCCGCGCGGCGCAGGAGTCCATCGCCTATCAGGTGGCGGGACTGGTGCGCGCCATGGAGGCGGACACCGGGCTGCCCCTCACCGCGCTGAAGGCGGACGGCGGCGCCAGCCGGGACCAGTTCCTCATGCAGTTCCAGGCGGATATCATTGACCGGGAGGTGCGCAGGCCGGCCATTCGGGAGACCACCGCCCTGGGAGCCGCCTATCTGGCGGGCCTGGCTGTGGGAGTGTGGAAGGATCTGGATGAGATCCGGGCGCTGTGGGCCTGCGAGACCACGTTTTGCCCGAACATGGCGGAGGAGGAGCGGCAAAAGCTCCTGGCCGACTGGGAGAATGCCGTGAGCCGCAGCAGAAACTGGGCAAAATGAGCAAATCATATGGGATGTGCCCGCAGCAGATTTTCTGCTGCGGGCTTGTTTTTCGTGGGGCGCGACGACTCGGCGCGCCAAAAAGCCTCCCCCGAAAAAGGGAAAGCTGTAAACCGTGACGAAGGGAGTGTTTCGCCTGCGGGCGAGTTTCTTTTTGTGCGTGCAAAAAGAAACCAAAAACACGCATAAGGGTTGCACCCTTATGGATCCTGCCACGCAGCACGATACGATCCTACCTCAAGTCGGCGCCTTGGGCGGAGTGTCTCAAGCGTTTTCTCCGCTGCGCTTCGTGCTTACCCTCTTCGGTGCCCAGCCTACCCACAACACGCCTCAAGCCAGGCGCGGTATCCTGGGGCGCTGGGCAGCCTTGCCGCTGAGCTGTGCGGCAGCAAATACGAAGCAAACAGAGTATCCCTTTTGGTGCGCCGGTAATGGTTGATGGTTCCAAAGTGTGCAAGCGGGTTTCTTAAGGGCGGCAGCCCTTAAGTGTGTTTTTGGTGGCTTTTGTCACATTACAAAAGCCACCCGTCGGAGACAAACGGAAAGGGCTGCTGCAGAACCGAACATTCTGCAGCAGCCCCATTTTTTGCCGGTTAGTCTCCGGAATATTTGTCCACAATTGGCATAGTATCCCATGAGGGAAGGTGAAGCATATGACCAGAGAAATGAAGACCGCCCGCAGACAGGAGACCCGGGCGGAGGAGGAGCGGCGGGAGCTGCTGGAGAGCATGGAGCGCACCCGCACGGAGCTCAATCAGGCCTACGCCCAGTTCAATTCATACAGCGACCCGGATCTGGTGGACTCCTGCGTGTATGCCATCAATGCGCTGCGCAGCCGCTACTCCTATTTCATCCGCCGGATGAAGCTGCTGGACGGGCAGGAGGAGACGGGATGAAGGCCGTGCTCATAGGACTGAGCGCCCTGATGCTGGCGGTGATCTTTCGCCGTGCGCTGGCCGGGCTGGGCAGACTGGCTCTGCGCTCGGGGATGTGGCTGGGACTGCTGTGGTTGCTGCGGCAGGTGCCCGCTGCCCTGGGGATCACGCTGGGGGTCAACCTCTTCAACGCGGTGACCCTGGGGGTGCTGGGGGCGCCGGGTTTGGCGCTTTTACTCATGATCAGGTGGCTTTTTCGTTAGAAAAAACCATGGGTTTGCGCTGGAAAAAGGACGAAAAGTGTGATACCATATAAAATAAGAGAGTTTACGCAGTCCTCTCGGGACAAAAGCTGCGTGATCCTATGAAACGGTGAGTGATTATGGCTTCCTACTACAGAAAAAACTTCCGGGGATACCGGGGACGGCCGAGAGGCGGCAGCTTGGCGCTGAAGATCGTGATCGCTCTTCTGGCGCTGATCCTTGCGGCCTGCATCATCTTTGTGGCGGTTTTGGGCGGCAGAGTGGAGTACACCGATGACGGCGTGCGCCTGGTCCTGCCGTGGCGTGAGACGGCATCCGATCCCGCCCCCGACCTGCCGTCGCCCACGGTGGTCATTGACGGCGGAGAGGACGGCGAAGAGGAGGAGACCCCATCCGTTCAACCGGAGGAGACCTTTCTTCGGGCGGTGGAGGTGACCGGGGAGCAGCTGACCGACGGCAGCGCCGCCGCTCTGGTGGCCGAGGCGGGCGGAAATGCGCTGGTGGTGGAGATGAAGAACGGCTACGGCCGGCTGAGCTGGAACTCCGACTCGGAAACGGCGCTGACGCTGGGAGCCAATCGTGGCAGCGATGACATGGAAAACGCCGTCAAAGCGTTGGCGCAGGACTCGGAGCTTTGGCTGGTGGCCCGGGTGAGCTGCTTCCGTGATTTGCGGATGGCTTCCGCCGGAATGGGCGGACCTTTGATGACCAGGGGCGGAAATATGTGGTATGACCCCACCGGTCTGCGGTGGGTCAGCCCGGTCTCCGAGCCGGTGCGCAGCTATCTGAGCCAGCTGTGTATGGAGCTGGCGGATATGGGCTTTGACGAGATCTTGCTGGACTGTGCCGGTTATCCCTATGCCGGCGAGGTCCATGTGCTGGCCACGGACACCCTGCGGCCCGCTGACCGCACCGCGCCGGTGGAGACCTTCCTCCTCGGAGTGCGGGAGGCGTTGAGCGGCAGCGACGTGGCGCTCTCCGTGCTTTTGGCGGAGGCGGAGCTGCCCGGTGAGGAAGTGTACAGCGGCATCACCGCGCAGGTGGCGGCAGCCTGCGCCGACCGGGTCTGGATCACCGGAGCGGTGAACGCTGAGGACTGTATTTCCCTGCTGAGCGCCGCCGGAATGACTGACGCTGAGGCGCGGGTGGTCCAAGTTGGCGGAAAAAATGACAATCATTGGGCAATGATGAAAGATACCTACGGCGAGTGAGACGGTAAATCGGCTTGAAGTGAGGGGGCGTCCTGCGGAATACTCCGCAGGACGCCTGCTTTTTACAAAACTTTGACAAAAAGTGACACAAGTTTTGCCGCAAAAACAAAACATGAACAGAAAAAGAGAAAATGTGAAGCAGAAACGGAAACGGTATTGCATCCAAAACCAAAATATGTTAATATTCTATAAAATCGGGGGAACCTGGTTTTTCGCAAAAAAGAACCCACATCACACACAGAACAGAGGTGATTTTTGATGTCCTTTGAAGCCATTGAAAAGGTCACGAAGGCGGAGCAGGACAGCCGTGAGCGCAAAGCGGAGGCGGCTGCCGAGGCCAAGCGGATCGTTGCCGAGGCGGACCGCGCGGGCCGGCAGGCGGTGGCGGACGCCAAGGCGAAGGCGGAGGAGCAGGCCAGACAGATGATGGCCGAGGCCGAACAGCGTGCCCGGGCGCGGGCAGAGCAGGCCGGGCGTGAGAATGCCGAAGCCTGTGAAGCGCTGAAGGCTGCTGCGCGGCTGCACCTGGAACGGGCTGCCGGGCTCATCGTGGAAAAGGTAGGTAAGAGCTGATGGCGATTGTCAAAATGAAACGGCTGCGCCTGTTGGGAATGCAGTCGGATCGGGACCGCCTGTTCCACGCGCTCCAGGAATTGGGCTGCGTGGAGGTATCTGAGCCTTCCATTGATCTGACCGACCCCCAGTGGGCAGCCCTGGCCAAGCCGGAAGGGCATGACTTGGCCCAGGCAAAGGAGCAGAACCTTCTGCTTGCCAATGCCCTTGAGATCCTGAAAAAGTATACTCCCCCCAAGAGCGAGAAATCCGGCCTGCTGGCCGGCCGCCCCGAGATCACCGATGCGGAGCTTTTTGACGAGAGCGCCTATCGGCACGGTCTGGAGGTGGCCCGCGCCGTGACGGAGGGCGAGCGCAATGTGGCCTCCCTTCTGGCGGAGCAGGCCAAGCTGGAGGGCCAGAGAGGGGCGCTGATGCCCTGGCTGAGCCTGGACCTTCCGCTGGAGCTGGAGCACACCGAGCATGTCTGCCTGGTGCGCGGCACCGTCCCCGCCCGGGTGGACTGGGCGGCCATGGAGGCGGCGCTGAGCGAGGCCTCCGAGCTTTCCTGCGTGTATGAGGCCGGCTCCGACGCCGACCTGCGCTATGTGCTGGTGGTTTGCCACAAGAGCGTGGAGCAGCCCTGCCTGGACGCTCTGCGCGCCTTCGGCTTCTCCCATGTGACCCTGAACGGCTGGACCGGCTCCGCGGTGGACAACCAGCGGGCGCTGGACAACCGCCTCAAGGCGCTGGAGGAGAAGCTGGCAGGGGCAAAGGCGGACCTGGCGGCCTATGTGCCCGAGAAAGCGGCCCTGCGCCGCTGCGTCGACCGCTCCGCCCAGGACATCGCCTGTGAGGAGGCCAAGGGCCGTCTGGTGGACACCGCCAGCACCTTCTACCTGCAGGGCTGGCTCCCCGCTGAGAAGGAGAGCGCTCTGGCCGGCGTGCTGAGCGCCTACACCTGCGCATGGGAGACTCAGGTCCCCGCGGAGGAGGAGTATCCCGAGGTCCCCGTGAAGCTGAAGAACAACGGCCTCACAAGACCCCTGAACATGGTCACCGAGATGTACTCTCTGCCCGCTTACAGCGGCATTGACCCCAACCCCCTGATGGCCCCCTTCTTCATCCTGTTCTACGGCATGATGATGGCGGATATGGCCTACGGTCTCATTATGATGATCCTGTCTTTCGTGGTGAGCAGGAAGAAGGCTGCCAAACCCGGCAGCACCATGGACCACCTGTTCCGGCTGATGGGCCTGTGCGGTATCAGCACCTTTATTTTCGGCGCCATCACCGGCGGCTTCTTCGGCGACTTTATCCCCCAGCTGGTCAAGATCATCAATCCCAACACCACCTTCACTTCTCTGCCTGCCCTGTTCACCCCTGTGAACGACACGCTGATGATCCTGGTGGGTTCTCTGGCGCTGGGCCTCATTCAGATCTTTGTGGGTATGGCCATCAGCCTTGTCCGCAAGCTGAAAAAGCATGAGTACGCCTCCGCCATCAAGGACGAGATCGCATGGTATGTGGTGTTTATCCTCATTGCCGCGGCGGTGCTCACCGGTGCGATGAAGCCCTGCCTCATCGCCATCGTGGTGGTGCTGCTGGGCACCCAGTGGATCGGCGGCAAGGGCGTGGCCGGGAAGCTCATGTCCATCGGCGGCTCCCTGTACAATAACATCACCGGTTATTTCAGCGATATCCTCTCCTATGCCCGTCTGATGGCTCTGATGCTCTCCGGCGCGGTGGTGGCGCAGGTGTTCAACACCCTGGGCGCCATTCCCGGCAACGTGGTGATCTTTGTCATCATCTCTCTGGTGGGCAACGCCCTGAACTTCGCCCTGAATATTCTGGGCTGCTATGTCCACGACCTGCGTCTGCAGTGTCTGGAGTATTTCAACCGTTTCTACGAGGATGGCGGCAGAGCCTTCAAGCCTCTGGAAATCAATACAAAATATGTAGACATCTCTGAAAAGAATTAAGGAGGAAATTATCATGGGATTTTTTGAAGCATTTGGCGGTCTGGCACTGGCTCTGTTTGGCTCCGGTCTGGCTGCTGTTCTGAGTTGTATCGGTTCCGCCAAGGGCACCGGCATTGCCGGTGAGGCCGCCAGCGGTCTGCTGTGTGAGGACCCCTCCAAGTTCGGTAAGGCCATGATCATGCAGGTGCTGCCCGGTACTCAGGGCCTGTACGGCATCGTGGTCTGGTTCTTCGCCATCTTCTCCATGGGCCTGATGAGCGGCACCGCCGTGGGCATGAGCATCCAGGACGGTCTGCGTTACTTCGCCGCCTGCCTGCCCATGGCTCTGGGCGGCCTGTTCTCCGCCATTGCTCAGGGCCGCGTGGCCGCCGCTTCCATCAACATTCTGGCCAAGAAGCCCGACGACTGGGCCAAGGGCATGGTGCTGTGCGGTATCGTTGAGTTCTATGCCATTCTGTCCCTGCTGGCTTCCATGATCATGCTGATCTTCATGTAATTGGTTGCGAGTGACCAAAACCTGAAGAAAGGCGGAAAACGCAACTATGGACGGTATTGAAAAAATCATCGGCCGCATCAGCGATGACGCCCGGGAAGAGATCGACGGTGTGCTGGCCGAGGCCAACGCTCAGGCCGCCGAGCTGACCGCGGCCTACGAGGCTCAGGCTGCCGAGGCCGCCGAGGGCATCCTTGCCCGGGGCAAAAAGGCTGCAGGTGAGCGCGAGGAGCGTCTGGCGGCCGTGGCCCAGCTGGAGTGCCGGAAAAACGAGCTGGCCGCCAAGCAGGAGGTCATCGAGGAGGCCTTCGCTCTGGCGCTGAAGAAGCTGCAGGAGCTGCCCGAGGCGGAGGCTGTGGCTCTGCTGGCCGATCTGGCCGTGCAGGCTTCCACCACCGGCAAGGAGCAGCTGATCTTCTCCGCGGAGGACCGGGAGCTGGGCAAGAAGGTGGTCTCTGCCGCCAACGAAAAGCTGGCCAGGAAGGTCGCCCCCGAGCTGCCCGGCGAGCTGACCGGCTCCAAGGTGGGCGCGGTGCTGGACAAAGTGGTCACCGGCGCCTCCGCTCTGCTGGCGGGCACCGGGATGCTCACCCTCAGTGAGCAGACCCGCCCCACCAAGGGCGGCTTCATCCTCAGCAACGGCGACGTGGAGGTCAACTGCACCTTTGATACGCTGATCCGGCTCCAGAAGGGTACTCTGGCCGGTCAGGTAGCCAAAGTGCTGTTTGACTGATCCCCCCTTTTTGATATGAAACGGAAAGGGGGAGAAAGCCTTGTCTAAGAAAAAAGATCTGGATTATGTGGCCATTTCCGCACGGGTGCACGCCATGGAGAACCGGCTGCTCAGCCGGGAGCGCATGGAGCGCATGATCGACGCCAAGGACCTGTCCGAGGCGGCAAAGGTGCTGACTGAGTGCGGTTATGGCGAAATGAATGAGATGACCGGCAGCGAGCTGGAGCGTATTCTGGCCGAGCAGCAGCAGAACGTCATGAAGGATCTGGCCGGCGGCGTGCCGGACAGCAGCGTGGTGGATCTGTTCAAGCTGCGCTACGACTATCACAACGCCAAGGTGCTGGTGAAGGCCGAGGCGCTGGGCACCGAGCAGGACGCGCTGCTGCAGGGCGGCGGCCGCTATGAGCGGGAAGCGCTGGCCGAGGATTACCGCCGGGGAGATCTCCACCGCTATGCCGATGTGTTCTGCCGCGGCATCGAGCGTGCCCGGGAGGTCCTGGGCGCCAGCGGCGATCCCCAGCAGGCGGATTTCATTCTGGACCGCGCCTACTTTGAGGAGCTGTCCAAGTTGGCGGACAAGTCCGGCAGCAAGCTGCTGCGTGACTACGCGGCTCTGTCTGTGGACGTGGCCAACCTGCGCGCCGCGGTGCGCGCATCCCGCCTGGGCAAGGGCAGCGAGTTTTTGAACCGCGTGCTGGTTCCCGGCGGTACGGTGAGCGAGCGCACCCTGGCCATGGCCAAGGGCGACGAGCTGGGCAATGTGTTCCGCTCCGGGTGCCTTGCCGAGGCCGCGGCAGAGGGCGCTGCCAAGTCCGCCCACGGCTCCGGCTCTCTCACCGAGTTTGAGCGCCTGTGCGACAACGCGCTGATGACCTTCTTCGGTGACGCCGGCCGCGTTCCCTTCGGACTGGAGCCCATCGTGGGCTACCTCTACGCCCGCGAGGCCGAGACCACTGCCATCCGCACCATCATGTCCGGTCGTATGGCCGGTCTGGACGGCGCTGTCATCCGCCAGCGCCTGCGCCGGACCTACTGTTAAGGAGGGTGGATGAACATGGCAAGCTATCGCATCGCCGTGCTGGGCGATAAAGACAGCATTCTGGGCTTCCGGGCTCTCGGCCTGGACACCTATCCCGTGGACACTGCGGAGCAGGCCCGCGTGACCCTGCACCGCATTGCCAGGGAGAACTACGCGGTCATCTACCTCACCGAAACTCTGGCGGTGGAGCTGGAGGCAGACATTGCCCGTTATAAGGATGATCTGACCCCCGCCGTCATCCTCATCCCGGGCAAAGAGGGCTCCCTCGGCATCGGCATGAACAACATCAAAACCGCTGTGGAACGCGCAGTGGGTGCAGACATTCTGTAAAGAACAACCTCTGAAAGAAGGTTAAAAGTATGGGTAAAGTTATCAAGGTCTCCGGACCTCTGGTAGTGGCTACCGGACTGGCGGACGCAAATATGTCCGACGTGGTCCGTGTCGGCCCCGAGCGCCTCATCGGTGAGATCCTCACCATGAACGGCGACTCCGCCTCCATTCAGGTCTATGAGGAGACTTCCGGCCTGGGCCCCGGCGCTGAAGTGGTGACCACCGGTTACCCCATGAGCGTCGAGCTTGGCCCCGGCATGATCGAAAACATTTATGACGGCATCCAGCGCCCGCTGGAGGAGATCATGAAGAAGGTCCACGGCAACAACCTGCCCCGCGGCGTGGAGGTCCCCTCCATCGACCAGGAGAAGCTGTGGGAGTTCACTCCCGTGGCCAAGGCCGGCGACAAGGTCGTGGGCGGCGATGTCATCGGCACCGTGCCCGAGACCCCCGTGGTGCTCCACAAGATCATGGTCCCCCCCACGCTGAAGGGTACGCTGAAGAGCGTGGCCCCCGCCGGCTCCTACAATGTGAAGCAGACCGTGGCCGTTCTGGTGAAGGAAGACGGCACCGAGGTGGAGCTGAGCATGAGCCAGCGCTGGCCTGTCCGTGTGGGCCGTCCCTACAAGCATAAGTATCCCCCCACCCGCCCCCTGTCCTCCGGTCAGCGTATCGTGGATACCTTCTTCCCCGTGGCCAAGGGCGGCACCGCCGCCATCCCCGGCCCCTTCGGCTCCGGCAAGACCGTGATGCAGCACGCTCTGGCCAAGTGGTCCGACGTGGACATCGTCATCTATATCGGCTGCGGCGAGCGCGGCAACGAGATGACCGACGTTCTGCGCGAGTTCCCCGAGCTGATCGACCCCCGTACCGGCGAGTCTCTGATGAAGCGTACCGTGCTGATCGCCAACACCTCCGATATGCCCGTGGCTGCCCGTGAGGCCTCCATTTACACCGGCATCACCATCGCCGAGTACTTCCGCGACATGGGCTACGACGTGGCCGTCATCGCCGACTCCACCTCCCGCTGGGCCGAGGCTCTGCGTGAGATGTCCGGCCGTCTGGAAGAGATGCCCGGCGAAGAAGGCTACCCCGCCTACCTGGCCTCCCGTCTGGCTCAGTTCTATGAGAGAGCCGGCGTGGTCGAGTGC
>JAQXJQ010000122.1 GCA_029009035.1 Oscillospiraceae bacterium
TACGACGCCATCCGCCCCGCCATCCATCCGGAGACCACCCTGGTGCTTAACGCCGACGACCCCCTGGTGTCCTGCTTTGCCCGGGAGAATGAGGGGCAGCGGGCGGCGTGGTTCGGCCTGGAGGAGTGCTCCGTCAGCACCCACGAACCCCGCGGCGTGTACGATGACGGTCAGCGCTGCCCCGTGTGCAGGGGAAAGCTGAGCTATTCCTGCTACCACTACCACCACATCGGCCACTACACCTGCCCCACCTGCGGCCATCACCGCCATACCCCTGATTTCGCGGTCACCGCGCTGGATCTGGACAGGGGCGAGTTGACCGTGGAGGGCAGATATGCCATCCAACTGGCCTTCCGCAGCATCTACAATGTGTACAACATTCTGGCGGCCTGGTCCGTGTGCGCCCTGTGCGGCGCCGACCGGGACAGGATGGCGGCCACCCTCAGCAACTACATCCTGAAAAACGGCCGCATGGTCACCTTCACCCTGGGCGATCACAAGGGCACCCTGCTCACCTCCAAGCACGAGAACTCCGTGGCCTATGACACCAATCTGGACTACATCGCCCGGCAGAACACCGACTGTGAGGTGATGGTCATTGTGGACGCCATCAGCCGCAAGTATTTCACCGGCGAGACCAGCTGGCTGTGGGATGTGGACTTCGACCTTCTGGCCTGCGACCATGTGAAGCGGGTGTGGCTCAGCGGCACCTATGTGGAGGATCTGGCCCTGCGCTTTGACTGCTCCGGGGTGCCGGCAGAAAGAATCGTTCTCTGCCCGGATATTGCGGAGGCTGCGCAGCGGTTGAAGGCGGAGGGAGACCTCCCCCTCTATGTGGTCACCTGCTTCTCCGACCGGGACAAGCTGCTGGCCCACACCCAGCGGGATTGAGGAGGGAACGGAAATGGAACTGAACATACTGCATCTGTACCCCGACTGTATGTCCCTCTACGGGGAGTACGCCAATGTGGTGATCCTCCGCCGCCTGCTGGAGACGCTGGGGGTGACGGTGAAGGTCACCGCCGTGGGTCTGGACGATACCCCCGACTTTACCGGCGCCGACTTCATCTACATGGGCGCGGGCACCGAGCGCACCCAGAAGGCCGTCCTCGCCGCCATGGCTCCCCACGCGCAGGCGCTGAAGGCGGCGCTGGAGGGGGGCGCGGTGGCTCTCTTCACCGGGAACGCCATGGAGCTTCTGGGTGCCTGCGTCACCGACGCCGGGGGCAAGTGCCATGCCGGTCTTGGTCTGGCGGACTTTGTCACCGTGGAGACCACCCGGCGCGACCCTGTGGACGTCATCGCCCACTCGACCCTGTGGGACGCCCCCGCGGTGGGCTTTATGAACAAGTGCTCCGTGACCAGCGGCGTGACCTCCCCCCTCTTTGACAGGCTGACCCTGGGCTTCGGCAACGAGGCGGAACAGGGGGCGGAGGGCTATGTGGACGGCAATCTCTTCGCCACCCACCTCACCGGCCCCGTGCTGGTGAAAAACCCGGATTTTGCATCCCTCCTGCTGGCGCGGCTCTACGCCGCCAAGCATTGGGAGCTGCCGGAGGCATGGCCCCAGCTGCCCCATCAGCGGGCGGCCTATGATGTGACCCTGCGGGAGCTGTCCGCGCGGGTGAAGTAAGGAGGAAGCAGCATGAGCGAAGTTTGGCTTGAGGTCACCCTGCCCGTCCCCGCAAAGGAGCTGGACGGGGTGTGCGACATCCTCACCGCCAACGGCATGACCGGCCTGGTGGTGGAGGAGGAGGGAGATTTCCTCCGTTTTCTGGAGCAGAACCGGCAGTACTGGGACTATGTGGACGAGGACCTGTCCCGCCGCATGAAGGGCGCCAGCCGGGTGAAGTTCTATGTGCCCGACAGCGAGGAGGGGCAGCGGCAGATGCGCTGCGCCCTCACCGGTCTGGAGCGGTACGAGCCTCAGACGGTCTCCCTCCGGGAGGAGGACTGGGCTACCTCATGGCAGAAGTATTACCAGCCCATCCCCGTGGGCAGGCGGGTGTACATCGTGCCCGAGTGGATGCGCGCCCAGAGCGTGCCCGAGGGCAGGGTCCCCATCTATCTCAACCCCGGCCTCACCTTCGGCACCGGCTCCCACCCCACCACGCAGCTGTGTCTGGAGCTGCTGGAGGAAGCGGTGAGCGGCGGTGAGCGGGCGCTGGACCTGGGCTGCGGCTCCGGCATTCTGGCCATCGCGGCGCTGGCGCTGGGGGCGGAGCACGTCACCGGCGTGGATATCGACCCCAAGGCGGTGGATGTGGCCTACGAAAACGCCGCTATGAACGGCATCGGCAAAGACCGGCTCACGGTGCTGGCGGGCAATGTGCTGGACGATAAAAAGTTTTCCTCCAGGCTGGAACCGGGGAAAAACAAGGTGGTTTTGGCCAATATTGTGGCGGATGTCATCATTCCCCTGTCCGCCGTGGCGGGAGAGTTCATGACGGAGGACGGGGTGTTCCTCACCTCCGGCATCATCGACACCCGGGCCGACGAGGTGCAGGCTGCGCTGGAGGGAAACGGCTTCGTCATCACCCGCCGTCTGGAGCGCTCCGGCTGGTGCGCCTTCCGCGGCGAGAAGCGAAAGTAAAGAAATGCCAAAGGGCCTGCTGCAGAATGCTTTTTCTGCAGCAGGCCCTGGCACTGATGGGCAGACATTGCGGGGTGCAGCCGCCTTGCCTCTCCCTATGGGAGAGGTGTCAAAAATCTTCGATTTTTG
>JAQXJQ010000123.1 GCA_029009035.1 Oscillospiraceae bacterium
CAGTCATCACAGCGATGCCGCCATCTTTCAGGAAGCGAGCGGCAAGGGTGAGGATCCACAGGAAGCCAACGACGACCGTGCCGATCAGAGGCCCACGCAGAGACTTTTTATTCCGGGCCAAGGATACGCACCAGGCAATGCCCGCGGCAGTCAGCACCAAGCCCAACCAGGTGTAAACCGCAAAGAACCAGCCCAATCCAACAGCGGCCGCAAGGCCAAAGTCAGTGGCAGGAACATCAATATAATACCGCTTTACCAGCAGGACGACCGCCTCTGCGATCACGGCGAAAACGACCCAGCACAGCATTTTATTGAACGCCGCATCCTCCGCTTTGGCGCGCTGCTGGCGCTTTTCCTTTTCAGTCATTCAAATCATTCCTTTGTCTAATTACTATCGACCAGAGCATGAGAAAGCAGCTGAAATCACAGCTGCTGTCATATACCAATCTGTTCTCACAGAAAACGCAATTATACGAATTACCATGTTATTATAGCAGAAACTTCTCGTCTTTGCAACAGGGAAAATCGCAATCAGTATTTCTCCCGAAAATGCCAAACTATTCCGGTTTAAATCTTCCTTTTTCCAAAAACAATATGTATAATGTACATGAACAACATTTTAAGGAGTGGTTGTCATGACCGACCGGGAACTGGTAGATCGCGCATTTCAGATGTTGGAGTACTCCTATGTTCCCTACTCCCGATTTCCCGTAGGCGCAGCCATCTGCTGCGGCGACGGCACGGTATTCACCGGATGCAATGTGGAGAACGCCGCCTACGGCTCCACCATCTGCGCAGAGCGCACTGCGCTGGTAAAAGCGGTGAGCGAGGGCCATCGGGACGATCTGGAGCGCATTGCCGTGGTGGGACTCGGCGCAGATTACTGCTGGCCCTGCGGCGCCTGCCGGCAAATGCTGTTTGAGTTCAATCCGGACATGATCGTTCTGGTGGCAAGAGGCGACGGGGCGTTTGTCTCCACCACCCTTCGGGAGCTCCTCCCCAACGGATTCGGCCCCAAAGCGCTGGTCACGACGGACTGATCCGCGCAAAGTTTTCCTCCATGGTATAAGCGGCTTTTTGCGGTACATACTATGGTTGTAAAGGAGGTCGTATACCATGCTGATGGATCGGATTGCCCTGATCGTTGCCATCATCGGAGGACTGAACTGGGGCTGCATCGGGCTATTCAACTTTGACCTGGTGGCATTTATCTGCGGCGGTTCCGGAAACTGGATCGCGCGTACCATCTACACGGTGGTGGGGTTGGCTGCCCTGTGGTGCATCACCCTGCTCTTCCGCCCGGAGACCAACGCCAATACCAGCCACGGGCACGCGTAAAACCGAATACTCGGCCGAAATGCCGATGCGGAGAGTCATTTCTCCGTATCGGCATCTTTTATTTCCGCCGTCAGCCGACCGTTTTGCACGGTGAGCACGCCGTAAGTCCGCCTTTGTCCATGGGGTCCTCCGATGGTCCCGGGGTTGAACAGCCGCACACCGCTCGCCCCTTCCCGATCCAAAGCCCGGTGGGTGTGGCCGAAACATACCACATCCGCCCCGGCACGAAGTCCGGCCTCTTCCAGACGCATCAGCCCCGTCTTCGCGCCATAGAGGTGCCCGTGGGTGAGCAGAAAACGCACCCCTTCCACTTCCACCAGCCAGTCTTCCAGCCCGGCGCTCCAATCGCAGTTGCCCTTCACAGCGCAAAACGGGATCTGGGGATAGAGCTCACTGACAGCCCAACCGTCCTTCTCGTGGTCGCCCAGAAAGAACACCTGTCCGGGCCGCTCCTCCTCCATGACGGCGATCATCCAATCCAAATTCCCGTGAGAGTCCGAAAAAACCACGATTTTCATCGGTCACCATTTCCCTTCTCCTTCATATACTGTGCTGAGACCCCATCCAAAGGAGGTATTCCTATGCCCGGTCTTGACTCTATTCTTCAGAGTGACGACGCGAAAAAGCTGCTGAACAACGGGGAAAAGCTGCAGCAGCTTCTCTCGGCGCCGGAGACACAGCAGGTTTTTTCCATGCTGGAGCAAACCGCCGGAAAGCCGTTGGAGCAGGCTTCCCTGGACTCCGCTGAGTTGATGAGCGCCATGAAAAAGCTGATCGCCGATCCTAAAGGGGCAGAACTGATCCGGCAGATGAGATCAAAACTCAAGTAGGTAAACGGGGGCGCCGCTGTGAGCGACTTTGAAGAAAAGCTGGATCGCATTCTGAGCGATCCCCAAGCCATGAACCAGATCATGACCCTGGCCAAGACATTGGGAGGCGGACCGGCTTCCAACCCTTCCTCCCGATCCGAGGCGCCGCAGCCTGCGCCGCCGGAAGCCGTGCCCTTTGAGGCAAAGCTGCTGGGGCGCGCAGCCTCTCTGCTGGAGCAGTGCAATAGCGGCAATGACGATCGCATTGCCTTGCTCACGGCGCTGCGGCCCTTTGTCAGCGAAAAACGCTATTCCAGGCTGGACAAGGCCATGGAGATCGCCAGGCTTTCCCGTATGGTCCGCATGGCTCTGGAACTGCTGAAAAACGAGGAGGGGGACCATGTATAGTCAATATATGGAGGGCAGCTTTGCCCCTCTGAGCCGGGAGGCGGAGCCCCAAAGCGCTCCCCGTCCCCGCCCCCGGCAAAACCAAAGCGCCCCGGCGTCCGCTCCCGGTGAGCTTCTCAGCGGTCTGACCCGTATCCTGGGAGGTAAACTGCGCTCTTTTTCCGCGGAGCCTCCGGACAGCGGGGACATCCTGTTGGTGCTCATCATACTCTTTCTGTATTTAGAGGGTGATAACCTGGAATTGGTCATCACCCTCGGTCTCATGCTGCTATTGAACGATTAGCCGGGCCTGATGCAAATTGGTGCTGTCAGGCAGCACAAAAGCCCCGCTCTCCGTATCCATGGGGCTGACCACTTCCTGGGAGACCATTCGGTAAGAGGGAGTCCCCTCTCCCCCGATCTCAGCACCCATGAGAAGGCCGTTATCCACGGACACCCAGTAGCGGTCCACCCCATCAAAGGACTTTCTGCGGGTCTCTACATAGATGCAGGGATGTCCGGCGAAGTCCATGTACCCCGCAGCGAGAATATCATCCGTATCCAGCTCCAAAACATCCTCATAGGTGGGCAGACGCTGCATAAGGTCGCTTTTCATCTCAGCGGCACTGCCTTCAAATACCGCCTGGGGCGTATCGCTGTGTCCATCCTCATACCAGAGCCAAAGGCGCAGATCTCCCACCACCGAGTGTTCGATCACGCCGGAGGGAAACACGGTATCTGTGCGGGTCCAACCACCATCCGACCAGACTCGGACGACAAAAGCCGAGCTCTGCCCATCCCCCCAGTGATATGTGACGTCGATCACACGGCTGTAGCTCTCATACCGGGACAGGGAACGGATCACGCTCTGCACGGTGGCAGGGGTCACCTCCACCACCACGCCGCCGGCCTGTCCCGGTTCGCTGCTGCCCGGCTCGCTGTCAGACGCGGTATCGGGCAGCTCCACTTTGGGCGTGGGTGAAAACAGCGCAAAGCCGAAGCTGTACACCAGAGCCGCAACAATGATCAGGCCGATGACAACGGCAAATATGGTACGCTTCCGATCCTCCACGCGTTTCCCTCCTGTCGGGTATTCTCAGCCGCCAAAGGGCTCAGGCGCCGTTTCTCTGCGGCCAAAGTGATACAAAATGGCATCCACGATACGGCGGCAGGCTTTTCCGTCACCGTAGGGATTGACTGCGTGGGCCATCTCACGATATGCCGCGGGATCATCCAGCAGCCGGGAGGCCATTGCAACGATATCCTCCTCCTCCGTGCCGGCCAGACGCACCGTTCCGGCCTCCACAGCCTCGGGGCGCTCTGTCTCACGGCGCAGGACAAGCACGGGCTTTCCAAGTGCCGGAGCCTCCTCCTGCAATCCGCCGGAGTCGGTCATGACCATGTAGCTGCGGGCCATGAGATTATGCATCTCATCCGCCATCAGCGGCGCGATCAGGTGTACATTGGCAAGCCCGTCAAGATGACGGTGCGCCGCCTCCTGCACCGCAGGAGAGAGATGCACCGGATAGACCAGTTCCACCTCATCTTTGTAGGCAAGGGCGAGACGACGCAGGGCGGACATGATATGCTCCATGGGCTCGCCGTAGTTTTCCCGCCGGTGGCAGGTCAC
>JAQXJQ010000124.1 GCA_029009035.1 Oscillospiraceae bacterium
ACCCTTTACGGCTTCGGCCTCGCGGAAGGCGGCCTCGATGGCGGCGTAGTCGTGGCCGTCGATCTTGATGACATTCCAGCCGAAGGCCTCCCACTTCTTGTCCAGAGGCTCGGAGGGCATGACGTCGGCGGTTTTGCCGTCGATCTGCAGGCCGTTGACATCCACCACTCCGCACAGGTTGTCCAGCTGGAACTTGGCGGCGGCCATGGCGGCCTCCCAGATCTGGCCCTCGGCGATCTCGCCGTCACCCATGAGGGCGTAGACCCGGCTGCCGGTGCCCTTGCGGGCCAGCGCCATGCCCACGGCGGCGGACAGTCCCTGCCCCAGAGAGCCGGTGGACATATCCACGCCCTTCACATGGTGCATCTCGGCGTGGCCGGACATATGGCCGTCCACGGAGCGGAACATCTTCAGCTCCTCCACGGGGAAGAAGCCCCGCAGAGCGAGGGTGGGGTAGAGGGCGGGGGTGCAGTGGCCCTTGGAGAGGACGAAGCGGTCCCGGTCCTCCTTATGGGGGTCGGCGGGGTCGATGTTCATGATGTTCTGGTAGAGCACGGTGAGAATGTCCATGGAGGACAGGGAGCCGCCGATGTGGCCGGAGGCTGCGCCGTACACCATGTCCAGACCCAGCTTCCGCGCCTTGGCCGCGGTGAGCGCCAGCTCATGGGTGTTCATTGGGATCATTCCTTTCCATATTGATACCGGGTGGACCGGTCATATTCCAGCAGGGCATAGCGGTGGGCGATGGCCTGCTGTTCTTCGTTTAAGCTGCGGGTGAGAGTGCCGTCGGCGGTGAGATAGAAGCCGTTGGTGCTGATGACGGGCAGCACCGCCATGCAGTCGGCGGCGGCCTGGGTGTAGGCGTCTCCCTCCCAGCCGCACTGTTCAAACAGAAGGTTCATGAGGAAGCAGGGGGAGATGTCCGGACCGGTTCCGGTGAAGTCGTTGCCCAGGGCCTCTTTGGCGGCGTCGTTGGCCCAGATGAGATAGCGGGTGGACCAGTAGTTGTAGACGGCCTCCCTCGAATCCCCGGACAGCTGGATGCCAAGCTCGTTGTACACCGAGTTGCTGTTGCCCAGCCAGGGCTTGTGGTCGCCGAACAGCACCAGGACCACCGGTTCCTCACTCTCCCGCAGTGCATCCACCAAACCCATCAGATGGCGCTGGGTGTCCTGCACGGTGAGCAGGTAGTTGGCCAGGATGTTGCGGCTTTCCTCGCTGATGCCCTCGTTGCCCACAAAGCGGTTAACATCACCGCCCATGCATCCTTCGGAAGCATAGGGACCGTGGCCCTGGTAGTTTACCGAGAAGGAGAACAGGGGTTCGTCGGACGCCAGCTGCTCCAGAATGGAACGGGTCAGCTCGGGGAAAAAGACATCGTCATAGGCCACGCTGTCCGAGGAGAACCGGTCGTACCAGTTGCTCATAAAGCGGTACTCCTGAAAGCCCATATACTCATTGATGTTGACCCGGTTGTAGAACCATGCGGAGCTGGGGTGGTCGCCGGAGGTGTGATACCCCTGGCTGCGCAGGTACCAGACATAGGAGGAGGTGGGGCCGCGGAAATTGTGGTCGCCGGAGGAGATGCCGGTCAAAAAGGCGCGCTCGGAATGGGCGGTGCCGCCGGCGAAGATGTTTGTGAGCAGGTTCCCGGTATAGCTCTCCGCCTCCAGGGCATGGTAGTCGGCATAGAAGTCCTGCCGCAGCTCCACCTCGTCAAAGAGGGAGAAGTCGCAGAAGGCCTCCAGCATGACGCTCACCACATTGACCTTTTTGTCCTCGGGGATGTCGGCGGAGGTGTACTGGGACAAGATGGAATTGACCTCTTTTTGGGAATAGCCCTCGGGCGGGTTGCGCACGGCGTCCTTGATGCTGTGGATAAAGGGATAGATGAGGCCGCGGGAGGTATACTGCTGGGTGGCCACCCAGCGGTTGATGTGCTCCTCGTTGGCATTTTTGGCATAGACCGCGTCACTGCGGTAGGTGGGGTAGAGGGCGGCTGCCGCGATCACGGGAATGAGGGCGATCGCCGCGCGGCTCCACCACCGCTTCGGGACGCCCCGGGCCAGAAGGGCCAGCAGCACGGTGCTGAGAACGGCCGCCGCCAGCACGATGGCCACCTTGCCGTTGAAAAAGAGCTTGTAATTGCCCGCCATTTTTCCGGCTTCGCCCAGGATCAGCAGGTCGGCGGCCACCACCGGGTCATCCCGGAAGGCCAGCTTGTAGAAGTTGCCCACGGCCAGGGCGAGCATCGGCACGGCGGAGACCAGGTATCCGATCCAGGCGCGTCCGGAGATGCCGTAGCCAAGTATGCCCAGCAGGATCACCGGAATAAGGTTCAGCACCAGAATGCCGGGGTGAGACAGATAGTCCAGAAACAGCACCCAGCTGTGAAGACCCGGAGCCAGACCCAGGCAGCCCAGACCCAGCACCGTGCAGGCGCCAATGAGCAGGACCCAGTTCCACGCCCAGAAGACAGCCCGCTTCCCGGCGCTCAGCTCCCGGGCGGGCTGCTTCTGAAGGAGAAAACAGGAAAAAATGCGCTTCATTGCGGGAAATCAGTAGTCCAGCTTCTCTTCCAGCCAGGCCTTCAGCTGGCTGATGGGGATGCGGACCTGCTCCATGGTGTCGCGGTCGCGGACGGTGACGCAGTCGTCGCCGGCCTTCTCGGCGTCGCCCACGGTGTCGAAGTCCACGGTGATGCAGTAGGGGGTGCCGATCTCGTCCTCGCGGCGGTAGCGCTTGCCGATGGAGCCGGCGTCGTCAAAGTCCACCATCCAGTACTTGCTCAGCATCTGCTGGATCTCCTGGGCCTTGCCGGAGAGCTTCTTGCTCAGGGGCAGCACGGCGGCCTTGAAGGGAGCCAGAGCGGGATGCAGGTGCATGACCACGCGGACATCGTTCTTCTCGGCGTCCACGACCTCCTCGTCATAGGCCTCGCACAGGAAGGCGAGGGCCACGCGGTCGCAGCCCAGAGAGGGCTCGATGACATAGGGGATATAGTGCTCGTTCTTCTCCTGGTCGAAGTAGGTCAGATCCTTGCCGGAGGCCTCCTGATGGCGGCCCAGATCGTAGTCGGTGCGGTCGGCAATGCCCCACAGCTCGCCCCAGTCGGTGAAGGGGAAGGCGTACTCGATGTCGGTGGTGGCGCGGGAGTAGAAGGCCAGCTCGGCAGGCTCGTGGTCCCGCAGGCGCAGGTTCTCCTCCTTGATGCCCAGGGTCTTTAGCCAGTTCAGGCAGAAGTCCTTCCAGTAGGCGAACCACTCCAGGTCGGTGCCGGGCTGGCAGAAGAACTCGCACTCCATCTGCTCGAACTCACGGGTGCGGAAGGTGAAGTTGCCGGGGGTGATCTCGTTGCGGAAGGCCTTGCCCACCTGGCACACGCCGAAGGGCAGCTTGCGGCGGGTGGTGCGCTGGATGTTGGAGAAGTTCAC
>JAQXJQ010000125.1 GCA_029009035.1 Oscillospiraceae bacterium
GCGCGCGCCCGGGGCGCGCGCTCCTTCGATCAGTCGATGGCGTTCTATCAGATGTTGTCCTCGGTCAGGGAGGTAACAGCACCGGTGGCCAGGTACTCGTCAACGGTATCGGCGTTGATCAGAGCAGCGCCGGCATACTGAATGTGGCCGGAGGCGATGGTACCGTTGTCCAGGCCGATGATGACGTCGCGCAGCTCGCAGGCGGTGTCGTCAACGGAGCCGGTCATAGCGGTGCCGCGGAGGGGAGCCTCGTTGGTGGCGGAAGCCTTAATGGCGGAGATGACGGTGTCATCGCCGTTGACACAGAAGATGCCCATGTCGCTGTAGTCGGTGACGGGGGAGCTGATGGAGGTGAAGTAGTTGTTCACGCCCTGAGCCAGACCGTTGTGGGCGGTCAGGAACACCTTGATCTCGGGGTTGGTGGTGTACAGGTTCTCAGCGGTGGCCATGCCGGTGTCGGCGTCCTCAGCGGAGACCTCCACCTCCTTGACAAACTTGGCCTTCTGGGAGAACTCCTCGATCTTGATCAGCACATCAGCCTGAGCGACGTTGCTCTCAGCGGTGCGCATGGACAGGACGGCAACGGGCACGGAGTGGTCGGGCGCGTCGGCGTAGGTCTCGTCGATCCACTTGGCGGCCAGCTTGGCGCAGCAGCCGGCGATCTTGGCGTCGTCGGACAGCATCAGAGCGTCATACTTCTCGGTGCGCTGAACGAAGGAGATGAACTTGATGCCGGCATTCATGGCCTGATCGACAACGCCGCCCATGGCCTCGGGAGCCACGGACCAGACGACCAGAACGTCAACGCCCATGGCGATGTAGTTCTCGGCGGCCTCGATCTGAGCGTCGGGATTGAACTTGCCGTCGGCATAGTAGGCTTCCCAGCCCTGCTCTTCCATTCTGGACTTGTAGTTGTCAGCCAGCATCTGGAAGAAGTCGCCGCCCAGACCGAAGGTCACGAAACCGACCTTCTTGACAGCAGCGGGCTCGTTGGAGGGCTCGGCAGAGGGCTCGCCAGAGGGCTGAACGGACTGGCTGGGAGCGGGGGAATTGCTGGGGGCGGGGGTCTTGCTGCCGCAGCCGGCCAGCATGCCCATGACCATCATCAGGGCCAGAACCAGGGAAATTGCTTTTTTCATTGTTCTTCCTCCTAAAGAATACTTTTTTATTCATGCTCGGGACGAGCAAAATAAACCATTGGAACTCAGGCCTTCTTGGCGGCGCGGTTGCTCAGATACAGGGAGAGCAGCATGATCGCGCCCTTGGCGATGTACTGGGGATAGGTGCCCAGACCGACGAGCTGCATACCGTTGGACAGAACGCCCAGGACATACACAGCCACGATGGCCTTCCACAGGGTGCCCTCGCCGCCCTTCAGCGCCACGCCGGACAGAACGCAGGCAGTGATGCCGGTAAACTCGATGCCGGGGCCGCTGGTGCCGGAGTTGGCGGAGCCGCTGCGGGCGGACAGGAGCACGGCGGAGATACCAACCAGCAATCCGGCAAAGGTGAAGGCCAGGACCTTGATCTTGGCCACATTCAGGCCGGCCAGACGGGCGGCCTCGGGGTTGTCGCCCACGGCGTAAACCTTGCGGCCAATGGTGGTCTTACCCATGATAAAGCCGACAACGATCAGAATGACGGCCATAATGACCACATTGAGAGGCAGCCAGCCGAACAGGCGGCCCTGACCGATGTACATAAAGCTCTTGGGCGCCTTGGAAAGGCTCTTGGAGCCGGAGATCAGATAGGAGATACCCTGGAAGATAGCCATGGTACCCAGAGTGATGATCATGGTGTGGCTCTTGAGCAGGATAGACATCAAGCCGTTAAAGGTACCCAGCAGCATACACAGCAGGATGCCCAGAATGATGGCAATGACCGGGGACATGGGGTTTGCGATGTAGTGATCGGTGCTGATGAGCTTGACGATCAGCACGGCAGCCACGGACATCTGATAGCCAATGGACAGGTCGCATCCGCCGGAGATCATGATGATCATCACCGCGGAGGTACACACGGCCACATGGACATTCTGGACCAGAATGTTGGTCAGGTTCTGAGCGGTCAGGAACTTATCCGACCAGATGGCAAACACGATGACCAGCAGCAGCAGCAGAATGGGCATGGACAGGTCGCTGAAGAGCTGCGCACCGCTCTTCTTGGGCTTATGAACAGGGAGCTTTTCCTTCACTTCATTCATATGTTTCGTCCTCCTCATAATCCGGACGCCAGGGTCAGGATCTTTTCTTGCGAGAATTCATCGCGGTTCAGCACGCCGGTCTGATGTCCCTCATGGAGCACCACGATGCGCTCGGACATACCCAGCAGCTCCTCCATATCGGACGAGACCATCAAAATGGACTTACCCGCGTTGGTCAGATCGATCATAGCCTGATAGATCTCATGGCGGGCGCCCACGTCGATGCCGCGGGTGGGCTCGTCGAAGATCAGGATATCGGGCATGGCGGCCAGCATCTTGGCAATGACCACCTTCTGCTGGTTGCCGCCGGACAGCGCCATGGCAAACTGCTGCAGCGTGGGGGTCTTGATGTTGATCTGCTGCTTGTAGTCCTCGGCCTGCTTCATCTCGGCCTTTTTGTCCACCACAGTGCCGTGGCTGAGCTTGTCAATGTTGGAGATGGAGATGTTCCAGAAGATGGGCTTCTCCAGGAAGCAGCCCTGGCCCTTGCGGTCCTCGGGGACCAGGCCGATACCGGCTTTCAGACCATCCCCGGGGCTGCGCACAGCCACTTCCTTTCCGTTGAGGAAGACCTTTCCGCCGGTCTTTTTGGCTGCGCCGTAAATGAGGTGCATCAGCTCCGTGCGGCCCGCGCCCACCAGTCCGGCAAAGCCCAGGATCTCGCCCTTGCGCAGCTCGATGTTGATATCCGTCAGGCCGTTGCCGCTGAGGTGCTCGGTGCGAAGCACCACCTCATCGCCGCAGGGAGGCTTGGGGGGATAGGTCTCGGTCAGCTCACGGCCCACCATCAGGCTGATGAGGCCCTGCTTATCCACCTCGCTGATGCGCTTGGTGGCCACATACTGACCGTCACGGAACACGCTGACGCGGTCACAGATCTCAAAGAGCTCCTCCATGCGGTGGGAGATGTAGATGACGGTGACCCCTTTGGCCTTCAGGTCGCGGACTACGCGGAACAGGTTGGCCTGCTCCTCCACGGTGATGGAGGCGGTGGGCTCGTCCATAATGATGATCTTGGCGTCCTTGATCACAGCCTTGGCGATCTCAATGATCTGACGGTTGGCCATGGAGAGGTCACGGATCAGGGTGCGGGGGTGGACGGAGCAGTTGAACTGCCGGAGCAGCTCCCGGGTGCGCTCTTCCCGCTGCTTGTCATTGATCACCAGCCCCCGCTCGTCACGAATGCCCATAAACAGGTTGTCCGCCACGGTCATGGCCTCAAACTGGATCATTTCCTGATAGACCACAGCCACGCCCAGGTCCATCGCCTGCGCAGGGTCCAGATGGTCATAGGTCTTGCCTTCCATGCAGATCTCGCCCTTGGTCGGGTGGATCGCGCCGGAGATCACCTTAATAAAGGTGGATTTACCGGCGCCGTTCTCTCCCACGAGGGCATGGACCTCGCCCTTTTCGAAGGAAAGAGTGACATCATCCAAGGCTGTGACGCCCGGATAAGTCTTTGTAATGTGCCTCAGCTCCAAGAATTCCGTGAGAAACGCCTCCTTTATGCAAGGTTGTGCCTAACGCAGTGCCGCTGCACCCCCATCTTTTTACAGGTTGATTGTAGTTGAATTCCCAGAAATGCACACCACTTTTCTTATCTTTTTTTCCTTCCGTTCCCTTTCTTTTCGTTATCCTTTCCCCCGTCTTCACATATTGCAAGAAATAATGTCAATAACTTATATCTCTTGCTTGTCCTTTCCCTGCTCATCTGTCCGACTTTGCCGTTTTTGGTATGTTTCCACAAAGCGCCGCAACACAAAAATATGCACAGGAACGGTGTTCCTGTGCATATCTCCGCATTTTGCTCTGTTATTCCTTCCCGGCGGCTGTGCCGGCCACCTTGACGCCGGGGATGCGCACCGCAAAGGGACCCTTGTAGTCGGCCCGCTCATAGCGCTGCTTCGAGAACACCAGCGCTCCGCCGCTGTCCAGAATACTGCCGTTCACCGAACCGCCGGTGACGATCCGGGTGGTTTTCCCGTCAAAATAGTAGGCCAGCCGGATCTCGCCGCCAAAGTGGCCGGACATAGAGTCCATCTGGAAGTCGGAGAAGCTCACGGCATAGAGATGGGGTGTCTTCCGCAGTTCGTCAAAATCCACAGAGCCGTTTTCACAGCTGAAGGCGCGATAGTTGCCGGTGGGCTCTACGCCCAGATAGGAAGACAGCCGTGCTCCGCCGTGGCAGAGCATCATCTTGCCCTTCCGGATGAGGGGACGATCCGTCATGGGGATGCCCTCCTCGCTGTAGGGCACCTTGGCGCGCAGAGTGAGTTCCAGCGCCTCGCCGCCCTTCACCTCGCCCTGGACATCGGTACCCACCTTCCAGGTGGAATAGCCGGGATAGATCATGGCGGCGTGGGTGCGCTCGGCATAATAGCCCAGCAGCTCCTGCACCTGTTCCCCGTCCAGAATGAGGTCATAGGTGCCGGTGGGCAGGTTCTGCTCCGCCACCGCGCGGTCGGCCACCCGCTTGAGCATATTTTTCACCTTGGCGGTCACGGCGGCACAGTCCAGGTCGCTGTAATCAAAGGCGTGGTGCATCTCCACATCCTGAGGCTCCTTGCACTGGGCCACAAACTCGCCGTTGATGCCGTAATAGGTATAGCTCACATCGGTGCCGGTGCTCATCACCAGATGCACCGCAGTCTTTTCAGAAAAGACCTCCACGGAGTTGAGGAAGGCCCGCTCGTCGCAGTCGCCGGCAAAGATGGCCTTGGCCAGCTCCATGGCGGACTGCTCCACCGTGTATCCGGACAGGGTGCTGGGCACCTCCATCGGCTCGCAGGTCTGCCTGGCGGGGAACTCATAGGTGGGGTTGGCCACAAAGGACGCGGCAAAGTAGGCGCCCTTCACGGTGGAGAGGATCTCCTCATCGCTCTGGGAGGGAACGATCTCCACCCGGGAGCTGCCCCGCATGGCCTTGCCGTCCTTCTCAAAGTCACAGAAGACCGTCACCTCATACTTACAGGTCTGCTTCATCCGGCGCATATCCAGCCGGCGGCGGATAAAGAACAGCTCCGCCGTCTCCTCGCTGCGCTGCTCGATGCTCCAAAGCTCGATCCCGGCCTTGGCCAGCATCGTCTCAATGCGTTTGATCATTGTTCTTCCCCTGCCTTTCTCAGCCCAGGCGGATATTCGCCTTGATATAGGGGCCGCCGTCGGAGACCTTGACCCACTCCTTGTAGCCCTTGCCGCAGGCGCCGCAGCCGCCCAGCTCCAAATCCTCGCTGACCATGGAGATGGACTTGAGCAGGTCGGGCACATAGCCGGTGAGCACCACGGGAGAGAACACTCTGCCGGTGAGCTTGCCGTCCCTGATCTCCCGTGCCAGGTTCACCATGCACTGGATGCCCCAGTTCTTGGGGTCCTCCATGCCGGAGGAGGGCTCCTCCAGCAGCATACCGTACTTGACGGAGGCGATCATGTCCTCCACCTTGTCGCTGCCGGGTTCAAAATAGGTGTTGGTCATGCGGGTATATGCCTTGCGCTCGTAGCTCTCACGCCGGCCGTTTCCGGTGGGCGCGGTGCCCAGGTGCATGGCGGACTGGGCGTCGCTGATGCCCGCCTTCAGGATGCCCCTGTCGATGACCACCGTGTCGTGGGAGAGGGTGCCCTCGTCATCGAAGAAATAGGTGGCCACCTCCCGCTGGGCGCAGCCGTCGTGCATGGTGACCAGCGGAGAGGCCACCTGCTTGCCCACATAGGACCGGGCCAGCGCTCTGTCCTTCACGAACATATCCATCTCCACGCCGTGGCCGAAGGCCTCGTGGACGATCATACCGGTGACCTCGGGGGTACAGACGCACTCGTAGACCCCCGGCTCCATGGGTTCGGCGTCCAGCAGGTCCAGCACGGTCCTGGTGATCTGGGGGATGGCCCGCTCCATACCGTCCAGCAGCTCCGCGCCGCCCAGGTTGGAGAAGCCGCGGAAGCTCTGCTTCACTTCCTCACCCTTGGAGGCCAGCAGCGCCATCATGCCGCAGCAGTAGAGCGCGGACTGCTCCATATCCCGGTTGGGGGACAGGAACAGCTTGTGGTACTCCTGGTACTGGAACATGGCGACGCCGTCCAAAATGCGTTCATCCCCGGAAACAGCCAGCTCCCGCAGACGGCCGATCTCACCGATGATCTTCTCATCTCCCAGCTCACGGGGGTGGATCTCATACTCTGTGGCCTCGCTGAGCACGCAGGGCTCGTCGGCCAGCTTCCGGTAGGCGGCCTCCTCTACCCCCTCCGGGAGCCGCTCCCCCATGGGCAGCAGGCTGCGCTCGATCTTCTCCAGCATGGCGGGGATGTTCTCCTCGGTGATCTCGTTGGTGCTGTATTCGGCATAGCCTCTGCCGTCATACACCTTGACCACCATACCCTTGCCGACAAAGCGGTTGTTCTGGGCAACGGAAATTCCGCTCTTACCCACGCGGTAATCCTTCGCGTCGCTGTCGGTGAGCAGCACATTGGCATAGTCATACTTCTCCAGCAGCTTGCCCAGCAATTTCTGCGCCACAGGCTTTTTCTCCGCCAGATAGGCGCTGTGTGTTACCTTCTGCATGGCAATTCCTCCTTACAAAATCTTATAAAACAGATGATCCATCGTCCCCGTCCCGCCGGTAGAGCAGCGGGAAGGTCCGTTTATCCGGCAAATACGCGGCGGCATACAGCCCCGCCGCCACCAGCCCGCAGGTGATGAAGATCACCCAGATCAGGCGGTAGTTGCTGTGGGTGGCCACCAGAATAAAGCTGATGAGATACTGGGTCACGGCGGTGAAGCTGGAGTGGACCACGCTGACCACGCCGCCTACCCGTCCCCGGTGGGAGGAGGGGATGCGGCGGGAGGTGTAGGGGTTGACCCCCAGCACCGTCACCACTTCGCCCAGAGTGAAAATGAACATACCCACAAAGAGGACGAAGGCGGTGTTGCCCAGTGAGAACAGGGTGATACCGCCCACAAAGAGGAGCAGGCCCAGAACCGCCTTGGGGATCTCGGTAAGCCGCCTGAGCACCACAGTGAACACCGGGGTGAACAGGATGACCACCAGCCCGTTGAGGGAGCTGAGGTAGCCGTAGAGAGCGGCCCCGCCCGCTCCCAGCTCCTCTTTCAGCTGGAGCGGCAGCAGCACGCCCACCACATTGCTGGGCATGGAGGCAAAGCAGCCGATGAGCAGAACGCAGGCCACCACGGGGATGCGGCGCAGCACGGTGAGTACCGACAGCTTGTCGTCCACAGGCTTCTCATACTCGCTGAAGCAGGCTTCGCCGCCGCCGCTCTCCCGCAGGGCGTTTTTCATGTGGACAAAGAGCATGATGAGCAGGGTGGACGTAAAGATGGCCGCACCGTTGAGCAGGAAGGCCAGCCGGATATGCTCCTTAAAGAGGATACCGGAGAGGCTGGCCCCCACGATAAAGCCCAGATTGAAGCCCAGATAGGACAGAGAGTAGGCCTTTTCCCGCTGCTCGGAGGTGGAGAAGTCGGCATTCAGCGCGTCATAGGCCGGGCCTTCAATGGTCTGGAACAGGCCGGCCATGAAAATGATCCCCGCCGTCACATAGCTGATGGGCAGGATGGCCGCCAGCACATAGAGCGACACGGTCAGGCAGTCGAAGATGATGATGATGCGCTTGCGGCTGTACCGGTCCGCCAGCTTGCCGCCCAGAATGGCCGCCGGCAGGGACAGGATCATGGCCGTGGCCAGCAGCATGGTGGACTGTCCGTCGGACAATCCCAGCCTGGTGGTGAGGAAGAATGTCAGCATGGGCCACACAAAGGAGCCCATGGCGGTGACCAGCTTGCCTACAAAGAGGACATACAGCTCCCGCTTCAGTCCGCTGTATTGATCAATCAGTTTTTTCATCATATGTTTCCTGTCATGTTTCCAATTTCATTCACCGGTGATCTTTGAAAGGTTATTATACCACCGATGGTCCTCTGTGGCAAACAGAAAATTCCGCTGCTATCTTTTATGTAAGATCGGCGCAAAATTCCCCGGACAGTGTTGCAAATTCCGCAGATCCGCTCCATAATGGATCCATCCAATCACAAAACAGGAGGTCTTACCATGGATTTTATGACGCTGGCGGAAAACCGCTATTCTGTGAGAAAATTTGACCCACGCAAGGTGGAGCCGGAAAAGGTGGAGCAGATTCTCCGCGCCGGACAGCTGGCTCCCACGGCGAAAAACCAGCAGCCCCAGCGGATTCTGGTTCTGCAAAGCGAGCAGGCGCTGGAAAAGCTGGGCAAGGTCACCGTCTGCACCTTCGGCTGCACCCTTGCCCTGATGGTGTGCTACGACGACACCCTCTCCTGGAAGCGTCCCTTTGACGGCAAGGACAGCGGCGATATCGACGCCGCCATCGCCGCCACCCACATGATGCTGGCGGCGCGGGAGCTGGGCATCGGCTCCACCTGGGTCATGTTCTTCGACCCCGACGCGGCCCGGGAGCAGTTTGCGCTGCCCGAGCACATCCACCCCACCGCCATCCTGGTCATGGGCTATCCCGCGGCGGACGCCGCCCCCAGCGACCGGCACGCTGTCCGTCAGCCTCTGTCCGTCCTCGCCCCCGGCGAGCATCTCTGACCCCGCCGCAGGGCAGCCACGCCGTCCTTACAGCATCTCCCCCCGCGCCGAACCGCCGGCACGGAGGGAGATGTTCAGCGTGTCGAAGAACTTCGACACGCTTCTCAGAAATGCAAGCATTTCTGAGAGGAGATGCAGTTCGCTTCTGCGCACTCGCTGCGCTCGCACGCTTGCGAACTGAGAAGTGTTTTTTCTGAGGCGCATGTCCTCAGAAAAAACAGATTTCACTTCATTCCGTCATCTTCGGATGACGGAACTCTGCGAGGCTCTTGCACTTCGTGCAGGAAAATCCGGCTTTTTCGACAGTCTTAACATCTCCCCCGCGCCGAACCGCCGGCACGGAGGGAGATGTTTTGTTCCCTGTTCAGTTGACATAACCCCCCCCGCTCTGGTAAAATGCGATAAAAGCGGCAGACAATAGGCCTCACTTTTTTGGCACAAAAATTGCGTGGGTATCTTTTGACCATAATAGATGGAGGAAAACAACATGAAAAAAATCTCTCTCATCCTGTCTGCCGCCCTTGTCCTTACGCTGCTGGCCGGCTGCAAGCCGGACAACAAGGTCAAACTCCCCGTGGGCGAGCGGGCCTCGGACACCATGACCTACACTTATTGGAAACAAGATGTGGAGCGGCTGTACTATTACTACATCCCCTCCACCTATCAGCCCGGCACCAGGCTGCCTCTGGTCCTGGCCCTCCACGGAAGCGGCGCCAACGCCCTATCCCAGCTTTACGAGAGCGATATGGAAGCCCTGGCCGAGCGCGAGGGCTTTATCGTGGTGGCTCCCAACGCGGTGGGCGTCCACAGCGACGGCACTCTCTCCTCCGTGGGAAATACCCTGAGCACCATCGGCCGCACCGACGGCAGTTTTCTGCGCTGGAATGCCACCCCGGATGACATCCAGAATGTTTATGAGGTGGACGATGTGCAGTATCTGAGCGATCTCATCGACCGGTTCGTGGACTACGGCTACGCCGACCCCGCCCGCGTGTACTCCACCGGCCTTTCCCACGGTGCGTTCATGTCCATCCGCCTGGCGTTGGAGGTGCCCGAGAAGATCGCGGGGATCGGCGCAGTGTCCGGCCTGCTGGTCAACAAGTTTGAGGATATGGAGCCCTCCGGACAGGTGAAACTGGTCTTCGTGCAGGGCACGGCAGATCCTGTCGTCCCCATGACCGGCATGGCCTACGACATGGACAACGACGGGACCCTTGATTTCAATTACGCCCTCTCCCTGGACGATACCATCGACTGGTTTATGGAAAAATACGGTCTGGAGACTGCCGACGTCGTCAAGGCCAGTCTGGAGGACACTGTTCCCGAGGACGGCTGCACCATCGACCGCTATGCCTATGTGGACGGCAGCGGCAATGTCCCCATCGTCAAGTATCTGGTCAACAACGGCGGGCACACCTGGCCCGGCGGCACCCAGTACAGCCCCAGCTATTACATCGGCCTGCTCTGCAAGGACGCCCAGGCCTCCGAGCTCATCTGGAACGAACTGAAAGATGTGAAGAAGTGATATACGGCGGAGCATCCTCCCTCGACCCCCCTCGGGAGAATGCTCCGCCGTATGCGCAAAATCGACTCATGAGTCATAATCGGTTTGAATGATTTACTTTTGACTTCCTGTTTCTGGATAGAATACGGCAACGGAAGATTTGGGGTACGCAATTCCCGAATATTGCGGAAAATAAACCCTTTGAAGATGAAAAACGGCAACTATGCAATTTCTACAATCTTGGCACAATTATTGCATTAATAATTAAACATCTTACAAAGGAGGCGTTTCGCTATGCGAGTAGCAATTTTAGGAAGCGGCGCAATGGGTACTGTGCTCGGCGCGTATCTGACAAAGAACGGATGCAATGTCGAGCTGATCGACAATTATCAGGCTCATGTGGAAAAGCTGAACAGCTGCGGTGCCCACATCGTCGGCACCGTGGATATGGTGGTTCCCGTGAAGGCGATCCTCACCGAGCAGATGGAAGGCGTCTACGACGTGGTGTTCCTGTTCACCAAGCAGCTGGCAAACGACCAGGTCCTGCCCGCGCTGCTGCCCCATCTGGACGGGAACAGCACCGTCTGCACCCTGCAGAACGGTGTGCCCGAACCCTTCGTGGCCAAGTATGTGGGCAAGGAGCGCACCGTGGGCGGCACCGTGCTGTGGGGCGCCACCTTCCTGGAGCCCGGCGTGTCCGAGCTGACCCAGGACATCACCAAGAGCACCCACCTGTTTGAGATCGGCGAGATCGACGGTACCGTGACCGACCGCATCAAGAAGGTCGCCGAGGTCCTGAGCCACATGGGTCCCACCATGGTGAGCGAGGAGCTGATGGCTTCCCGCTGGAGCAAGCTGGTGAACAACGCCTGCATGAGCGGCATGTCCGCCGTCTGCGGCTGCACCTTCGGCGAGGTTCTGGACAATCCCAAGGCCCGTGCCTGTCTGAGCTACATCGGCAGGGAGGTCAAGCGCTGCGCCGAGGCCGAGGGCTACAAGCTGCACCCCCTGCTGAGCATGCCCGAGCCTCCCCACTGTCTGGATCTGAAGGATCAGGCTCAGTTCGACGAAAGCATGCAGATGTGGCTGGACGCCTATGACGGACTGCGTCCCGCCAAGGCCAGCATGCTGCAGGATCTGGAAAAGAACCGTCCCACCGAGGTCCGCATGATCGACGGCTATGTCTGCGATGTCGGTGACAAGCACAACATTGACACTCCCTTCTGCGACATCGTCGTGGATGTCGTGGAAAAGATCGGCCGCGGCGAGCTTCCCCTCTCCATGAGCAACCTGGATCAGTTCCCCGACGAGCTGTTCACCTTCAAGCTCTGATCGGCGGGCACCCGCAGAACGCGCGGTGCAGAGCCCGGTTCGCCTCCGGGTATGCTCCAGAGAAACAATTCAGGCATTCGCAGATATCAAAAATGAAAGAGGGCGATATTTTTGGCCACTGTTTTCCACGACACATTTCAGCTGATCCTGAACAACCTGTACCTGATCGGCGTGCTTGCCCTGTCCACCATGGGTATCGCGCTGACCTTTAAGACAGCCAATGCCACCAACTTCGCTCAGGCCACCACCTCCACCGTCGGCGCCTACATGGCCGGCTGGCTGGTGCGCGACCTCAGCGCCAACCCCTGGGTGGGCCTGGTGGTCGGCGTGCTCCTGTGCTTCACCATCGGTATCCTCATCGACGCCGTGGTGGTGCGTCACGTGGGTGTGAGCGGCCGCGCCATGGTCACCATCGCTCTGATCGTGATCTTCACCGCCGCCATCCCCCTGGTCTTCGGCACCATTCCCTATAACTACCCCCGCTTCTTCAAAAACCAGATCGAATTCCGCCTCTTCGGCATGGACTTCAATGTCACTCAGAACGCCGTCTTCATCGTGCTGCTCTCCGCGGCGGTGATCGCCATCATCTTCCTGGCGCTGCACCTGACCAAGTGGGGCCTCGGTGTGCGCGGCACCGCATCCAATATGTATGTGGCCTCCATGATGGGCGTCAACACCAACCTGATGACCGCGCTGAGCTGGGGCATCTCCTCCGGCTGCGGCGCTCTGGCCGCCATCCTGCAGGCCTCACAGACCCAGACCATCAGCATCACCATGCTGGGCACCGTTCAGGCCAACTCCCTGCTGGCCTTCGTCATGGGCGGCTTCACCACCTTCCACGGCCCTGTGGTGGGCGCCGTCATCATTCCCGTGCTCCACTCCCTGATGGCAAAGATCAGCGGCCTGTGGGCCAGCGCTCTGCTGTACATCATTGTAATGCTGGTGATCCTGATCAAGCCCGCCGGCCTGTTTGGCAAGGCCGTCCAAAAGAAGGTGTGACGCTATGAGACAGTTAAAGAATGAATACACGGAGCTGAAAAAGCAGTACGCTCCCACCCCGATCAAGAACATGACCCATCACCCCCTGTTCGGCTATGTGATCATCAGTCTGATCCTCATCGTCATCCAGCTTTTGTTCATTTCCGGCAGCGATCTCATCCCCCTGAATGTCACCCAGGCCATTATGCAGACCATGATCTACATCGTCGCCGGCATGGGCGTGGGCCTGCTTCTCTTCATGGCCGGCCTGATGAGCTTTGCCACCGGCGCCTTCATCGGCCTTGGCACCTATCTGGCCGCCCTCATCATGAAGAACTTCATGGTGCCCTATGTGGTCATCCTGGCCTTCGTCATCGTCGTGGGCATCGTGGCCGGCATTCTGGTCGGATTCGTGTCCCTGCGTGTCAAGGGCATCCACCTGCTGATCATCACCCTGGCTCTGGCCACCGTCATGTCCACCATGTACGCCCTGCCCAACAGCTTCACCGGCGGTCCCAACGGCATTTCCAAGGTCCCCTTCCCCGAGCTGGCCATGCTGTTCAAAACCAACCGTGACACCATGTATTTCGTGGTGCTGGCCATTATGTTCGTGCTGGTGGTCATCACCCTGAACATCATCAACAGCCCCATGGGCCGTGCCATGCTGGCCATGAGCAACAGCGAGTCTCTGGCTCAGGCCATGGGCGTGAACCTGCTGAAGTACCGCGTGCTGGCCTTCGTGATCTCCACCGTATACTCCCTGCTGGCCGGCGTGCTCTATGTCAGCTATATGCAGTCCTCCATCTACGCCACCTGGAGCAGCAGCCTTGCCATGAACATCCTGATTGCGGCCTGTCTGGGCGGCACCGCCAATCCCGCCGGTGTGATGGCCGGTTCCTTCGTGGTGTTCACCATCGACTATGCCTTCCTGAAGAATCTGGCCTTTTTCCAGAAATACCCCCAGGCCTCTCTGTTCTTCAACGGCATCCTGATCATCATTATCATCGCCAAGTATCCCGGCGGTCTGATCCGTCTGCTGGGCAGCATCAAGTACGGTGTGAAAGCACTGTTCGCAAAGAGGAGGGTGTACAAGTATGGCCCTGAGAACTAATCATGCAATGCAGAGCACGCTGAAAAAGCGTGACAAGACCTACAGCGAGCTGGTCTTTAACCGGGAGTTCCCCGCCGTGCAGGACGCCCTGCTGACCCGAAAAAACACCAAGCGGCTCAAGCAGCTGGAGCTGAAGGGCAAAAAGCGTCTGCTCCCCCTGGAGATCGAGGCCCTTCCCGCCGCCGAGCGCAACGCCGTGAAGACCGAGCGCGAGCTGGCCGCATTTGACGACTCCCAGAACCTGCCCCGCCGCGCCGTGGAGCAGGATTACCTCCGCAAGGTGAAAAAGTCCGGCGAGGAGGCTGCCGAGCAGTTCCGCGCCGGGAAGCTCAAAAAGCTGGACGATGCCCGCGCCGCCAAGGTGGCCGAGTTGGAAAAGAAGTATCCCGCCAATGTGGAGAACAAGGTCGATCCCGCCGCTGCGGCCCAGTACGAGAAGGCCCTCGCGGAGGAAGAGGCCAAGCTCTCCGCCCTCAGCGCCAAGCTGGAGGGCCAGCGGAAAGAAAAGCTGAAGAAGACCGAAGAGAAGCTGAACGCCAAGAATGTGAAGCTCCAGGCCCGGTTCGACGCCGCCAACAACGCCCTCCACGCCCGCTCCCCCATCTCCGAGGAGGACTTCGGCAGGGACAACATCCTCAGCGTGCGCAACCTCAAGATGTACTTCTCCGGCATCAAGGCCGTGGACGATCTGAGCTTTGACATCAAGCAGGGCGAGATCTTCGGCCTCATCGGCCCCAACGGCGCCGGCAAGACCACTGTGTTCAACTGCATCACCCAGTTCTATCACCCCACCGGAGGCGATGTGTACTACCGTGACTCCCACGGAAACATCGTGGCCCTGAACGACTATAAAACCACCGATGTCATCAAGTCCGGCATCGTCCGTACCTTCCAGAACATCGAGCTGGTGTACTGGCTGTCCATTCTGGACAACCTGCTGCTGGGCGTCCACGCCTTCTACCGCTCCACCCTGGCGGACCAATTCCTCCACACCCCCAAGCTGAAGCGTGAGGATGAGGTGTTCCGCCAGAGAGCCATCTCCATTCTGGAGCGTCTGGGCATCGCCGCCTACAAGGATATGCCCCCCATGGGCCTGCCCTACGGCGTGCTGAAGAAGGTGGAGCTGGCCCGCACCCTGATGTCCAACCCCCGTCTGATCATTCTGGACGAGCCCGCCGCCGGTCTGAACGACGCCGAGACCGAGGATCTCACCGAGATCATCCGCGTCATCCGGGACGACTTCAACTGCACGATCTTCCTGGTGGAGCACGATATGAACCTGGTCATGAATGTGTGCGATACGGTCTGCGCCATTTCCTTCGGCAAGATGCTGGCCATCGGCACGCCCGAGGAGATTCAGAGCGATCCGCTGGTCCAAGAAGCCTATCTGGGAACGGAGTGAGGTGCACAGTATGGACAATATTCTTGAAATCAAAGATCTGGTGATCGACTACGGCATCATCCGCGCCCTGAAGGGCATCGACATGAACATCCCCCGTGGACAGATCGTCGCCGTTCTGGGCGCCAACGGCGCCGGCAAGACCACCACCATGCACGCCATCTCCGGCGTGACCAAGGCTGCCGCCGGCAAGATCCTCTTTGAGGGTGAGGAGATCCAGAACAAGCAGCCCTACGCCATCGCCAAGCGCGGCATCAGCCAGTCCCCCGAGGGCCGACTGATCTTCAGCGGGCTGACCGTTGAGGAAAACCTGCGCATCGGCGGCTACTCTCTGAAAAGCAAGAGCGCCATGACCAGCGGCTTTGAGATGGTCTATGATATGTTCCCCGTTCTGAAGGAGCGCCGCAATCAGCAGGCCACCACCCTCTCCGGCGGCGAGCAGCAGATGCTGGCCATCGGCCGGGCACTGATGATGCGCCCCAAGCTGCTGCTGCTGGACGAGCCCTCTCTGGGTCTTGCCCCGCTGATCGTGAAGAGCATCTTTGAGACCGTCCGCCGCATCGCCGACGAGGGCGTGACCGTGCTGATGGTGGAGCAGAACGCGCGTCAGTCCCTGCGCATCGCCGACTACGCCTATGTGCTGGAGCTGGGCGCCATCAAGTCCCAGGGCACCGCACAGGAGCTGCTCCAGGACGAGGACCTGATCAGCGCCTACCTCGGCAAGAAGAAAGACTCCTGATCCCCGTCATTTTCCCCCGCGCCTGTTTTGTCCCTCATTTGGGAAACCAATTTAAATAAGGAGAGTTTGCAATGAAAATGAAAAAGGTACTTTGCCTGCTTCTGGCCGCAACCATGGTCTTCGGCATGATGGCCGGCTGCAAGCGCACCGACGATCCTAAGCCCTCCCCCTCCCAGTCCGGCTCCCAGCAGACCGGCGACAACAAGGGCGCCGTGTCTCAGGGCGTCACCGACGACACCGTGAAGATCGGCACCATCTCCCTGGTCAGCGGCGCCTTCGCCTTCATCGGCCAGCCCGCTTATGACGGCTTCCGCGCCTGCATCGCCCGTCTGAATGCCCAGGGCGGCGTTCAGGGCCGTCAGATCGAGATCATCGCTTACGATGACCAGTTCGACGCCGCCACCGGTAAGGCTTATGTGGAGCGCTTCGTGGAGCAGGATAAGGTCTTCCTGCTGGCCTCCCTGTTCGGCAACATCGTGGAGCCCTCTCTGGACTACCTGAAGGAAAAGGGTATCCCCATCGTCAACATCTCCTCCGGTCTGGATGTCTGCTTCTCCGAGAACGACCCCGACAGCCGCCTGTTCCAGGTCCAGCCCGCTAACCTGACCGACGCCCGCTACCTGATCGCCCGTATCCTGAACGAGTCCATCTTTGGGCCCAACAAGGACCAGAAGCTGCCCGATGACGCCAAGATCGGCGTTGTCCACGGCGTTGACTCCGCCTCCATGAGCTCTCTGGGCCACCTGCAGGAGTATGCCAAGCAGAACGGCGCCCTGGACCGTCTGGTCTGCGAGGCCGTTACCGCCGAGACCTATGCCACCGCCATCCAGAAGTTCAAGAACGAGGGCTGCCAGGCCTGCATCTTCATGGGCGTTGACTCCACCACCTGGATCTCCGCCATGGACGACGCCGGCTGGGAGGTTCCCGTGATCTTCTCCTACGGCGCTTCCACCCTGCAGTCCTTCGTGCCCGACACCTACAAACCCACCCGTCCCTGCTACGCCACCATCTGGGCCGACTACGCCACCCCCCAGGGTCAGGCCATGCTGGACGACATGGTGGACGCTCTGTCCTACCTGCCCGACGTTGACGAGAACCTGCGCAAGTCCTACCGCGACAACAACTACTGCTGCGCCGGCTACCTCTACGGCATGACCGTGGTCAAGGCCATGGAGCGTCTGAACGCCCACGAGGGCGAGTGGAGCCTGAACTGGGAGGACTTCACCAAGGCGATGGAAGAGGCTCCCTTCGATCTGGGCTGCGTGACCTTCGACTACATGAACGGCCGTCGTCTGGGCGTCTATGAGATGGCTATGGTGGAGTACATCGGCCATCCCGAGGACGGCACCGAAGAGCTGATCATGCTGCGTCCCTTCGAGACTCTGGAAGAAGTCACCGCGAAGTAAAACAGCTCGTATCTTTTCCGGGGGACGCAGCAGTGCTGCGTCCCCCCAGCGTGTCGAAAAACTTCGACACGCTTCTCAGAAATGCAAGCATTTCTTCGAGGGGATGCAGTTCGCTGCGTCGCACTCGCTCCGCTCGCACGCTTGCGAACTGAGAAGTGTTTTTTCTGAGGCACATGTCCTCAGAAAA
>JAQXJQ010000126.1 GCA_029009035.1 Oscillospiraceae bacterium
GCTTAAGGGCTGCCGCCCTTAAGAAACCCGCTTGATACACTTCGGTTTCAGCAACCATCACCGGCGCACGAAACCGGATACAACGGCAGCTTCGTATTTGCTGCCGCACAGCTCGGTGGCAAGAACACCCAGCGCCTCAGGATACCGCGCCTGGCTTGAGGCGTGTTGTGGGTAGGCAGGGCACCGAAGAGGGTAGACACGAAGCGCAGCGGAGAAACCGCTTGAGACACTTCGTCCAAGACGCCGACTTGAGGTCGGACCGCATCGTACTGCGCGGCAGGATCCATAAGGGTGCAACCCTTATGCGTGTTTTTGGTTTCTTTTTGCACGAGCAAAAAGAAACTCGCCCGCAGGCGAAACATCCCCTTCGCCGCGGCTTACAGCTTTCCCTTATAGGGAGGCTTATGATGCACCCCACAGTGGCTGCCGCACCAACGAAGGGGCTGTTGATGGGCGGTCAGAACAGGTCCAGCATACTGTCCAGATAAACAGACTCTCTGACCTGCAGGTGGTATTCGGGCCTGGTCATGTAGTGGAGCAGGAATTCCAGGATCAGAGCGCTGCCCAGGCTGCGGCCCTCGATCTTGAAGTTGGAAAAGCCCATGGGCAGGTAGACCTTTTGAATGTCGTCCACGCCGATGAACCCCGGGTTTGTCATGGCCTTGGAGAAACGGTAGCCGCTGTCCGCGTCGGGCGCGGTGCAGCGGTGGTCGGGACAGGGGTCTCCGAGGTTTTTGCGGCTGACATTTTCATAGCAGGCGCTCCGGTCCGTGCAGCCAAACCAACAGCATTCGTTGCAGAGAAATTCCACCTTGTCTTTTTGCGATTGCGGCAAGGTGTTCAGCTTGTCAAACCGCTTGTTCAAGCGGAAATCCGGCACCACATAGCGGAACTCATCCCGTTCCAGTTCTCTTTGAAGCTGCGGGAATTCTGTCAGCACCTTGGTGGTGGAGGAGACGAAATAGAGGTTCGGATAGGATCGCTTCAGATAGCCCAGCAGCAGATCCGAGTGGACAATGACCCCGTTTTGAATTCCTCGGGATCCATCAAACAGAGCGCAGAGACGGTTGCACCTCCTGTCTGCCAGATGTTCTTCCCGGAGGAGAGAATTGCTGAAGGTGAGTCGGGCCGAAATGCCGTATTCCTCCATCAGCGCCGCCACCTCCCGGGGGTCGTTGCCACCGAACCCCACACGCCCTCCGCCCCAGATGCAGTCCGCCGGTGCGCCGTAGATGGAGCCGATGTCGCACCAGTCGTAAAAGTATTCCTGATGGGTGCGGAAAAGGGGGAGAAATACTCGGTATAATTCATAAAACTCAAACAGGCCGGGGAGGTGGTAGTGGGCCACGCCCTTGGAAAGACCATCCATATTTCTGCAATTACCTCTTTTCTGCTGTATACGCATAGGACGGAAGGGGAAAACTGAACTGATGCCCCGTGAGGGGGGTATGGGGCGAAAACGGCATTTCCCTATATTTATTATAGAATAGTTTTCGCGCTGCTTCAATACCGAGGAAACCTCCTCCCGCGCCGGCTCGGTCTCAGCAGCCCGAAGTGACTGTGACGATCTTTTGGTAAAAATGTTCTGAAGCCCATTGACAACGCGTGTCTACGGGTGTAGACTATGGCCATGGAGTCTACTGGTGTAGACAAGGAGGCAGCTTATGGATATTCCAAAAATTCACGAGGGCGAGTACCGCTTTTGTCTGATCATGTGGGAGCATGAGCCGGTCACGGCAGTGGAGCTGGCAAAGCTGTGCCGGGAGCAGCTGGGCTGGAAACGGACCACCACCTATACGGTCATCAAGCGCCTTGGCGAGAAGGGCGTTCTGCAGAACGAGAACGGCACCGTTACCTCTCTGGTCTCCAAAGATGCGGCCCAGGCATATGAGATCGGAGAGCTGGTGGAAAAGAAGTTTGAGGGGTCTCTGCCTGCCTTTGTCGCCGCGTTTACCAGGCATCAGACTCTTTCGGAGGAGGATCTGGATGAGGTGCAGCACATGATCGACCGCATCCGGAAGGGAGGCAAATCATGACCGACCTGTTTTTGAAGATCATCAACATGAGTATCTCGGCAAGCTGGCTTGTACTGGCTGTGCTGCTGCTCCGGTTTGTCTTTCGGAAGGCCCCCAAGTGGGTCAATGTTTTGCTTTGGGGCATTGTTGCCGTGCGGCTGATCTGCCCGTACTCCATCGAGAGCGCTTTGAGCTTGATCCCCAGTGCGGAGACCGTCAGCCCGGATATCATGATGGCTGCGGATCCTGCGATCCAAACCGGTATTCCCGCCGTGAACAGCGTAGTAAATCCGGTGATCAGGGATGTGTTCGCTCCGGAACCGGTTGCCAGTGCAAATCCCCTGCAGATTTGGATTCCGGTTTTCGCAGTCATCTGGCTGATCGGTGTGACTGCTCTTCTTGTGTATACCGTTGCCAGCTATTGGCGCCTGCGGCGCAAGGTCAGCGAGGGGGTCATTCTCCGGGAAAATATCTTCCAGAGTGAGAATGTCGCATCGCCCTTTGTGCTGGGCATGTTCAGACCGAGGATCTATCTTCCCTATCACATGGATGGGCAGGATCTGAGCCATGTGGTCGCCCACGAGCAGGCCCACATTCGCCGCAGAGACCACTGGTGGAAGCCGCTTGGGTTCCTCCTGCTGACGATCCATTGGTTCAATCCTTTGATGTGGCTGGCCTATGTGCTGCTTTGCCGTGATATCGAGCTGGCCTGTGATGAGATGGTCATCAAGGAGCTGGGCAGCGAGCAGAGGGCAGACTATACCCGGGCGCTTGTGTCCTGCAGCGTCAACCGCCGTATGATCGCCGCCTGCCCTCTGGCTTTTGGCGAGGTGGGCGTCAAGGAGCGTGTGAAGTCGGTGATGAACTATAAAAAGCCTGCGTTCTGGGTCATCATTTTGGCAGTCATCACCTGTGCGGTCGTTGCGGTCTGCTTTCTGACCAATCCGGCAGGTACAGCGCTAACCAAATGGACGATTGATGAGGTGAACATGAGCGCTGTGTTGAGTGATGTTCGCTCCATGGCTGTCCGGTATTACGGAGATTCTGTTTCCTGTGATGATAGCGACATGAACCGCTTTATCTCGACCATGGACAAAATCAAGGTTGGGCGCTTACCTGTTTCTCAGAGCAGAGATGAGACACGAGATCAGAGCTTTGCTATTATAATCAACGAGAAACTCATCCTGAATTTTAATGAGGATTTTTCCAAGATATGGGTTGATAACGGTGTGAAGCCGTCTTTTAGCTATCCCATTTCCAATCCTGAAATAGCAGAGGAATTATTGCTTGATTTTCACTTCGCACGAAATGGTGCAGGCAGTAACGGTGTTACAGAAAAGTGGTTCGATTATCTTGACACTCCGTCCGAAATGCAATGGGACGGACAAATGGAAGCCAATATTCCGGAGTTCCCGGATGTGACTTTCCGTTGGACTTATGGAGAAATGATGGCTGTTACGGGTAACGAAATCACTTCGTTATATACCGGAATGCCCATCTGGAACACCTTCCTCTGCGACCTCACCGGGGACGGACTTCCCGAGCTGTGCTCCACCCTCAGCTTTGGCTCCGGCCTGATCGACAACCGGATCATTGTCTACGACTATGCCCAGGGCGCAAGCTACACCCTGGAGGATCGCGGGAACTACGATTATACCCTCTGGCTCAACGGCGACGACGGGCATCTTTGGGTGGATCAAAAGGTTTATAGCAGCGATGAACTTGCAGCGTCCGGCCGTCTGGTGTTCAAGGATCATTGTATTCAGGTTGAGATGGTTGAAAATATTGGAAACGAACCGGGGGAATACTATCTGACCATCGGGGATGACCGCGTCAGGAGGATCGAACTATCCATGTCGGGCGCAGGTGGCGGCTGCGAAAACGCGGACGGCTCTCTGTTTGAAAAAGGCGAACGCATCTGGCTGGAGCCTCTGGACGGATACCGCGATCTGCGGGGGCTTCAGATTTCCGCACTGAATGAGAAGGGGGAAGTCGTCTGGTCCGCAGATATTCCTGCCGCAGCGGAAAACAAAGGGTTTACCCGTCTGAAGGACGGCGCCTGGGAGATCACAAATATCAAATAGGAATTGAAAGAATGACGGAGAGACTATGGAACAACACAGGCCGTATGACACGAACCTGAAGAAATGCAGAGAGCGCCGGAGGGTTCCGGCGCTCTCTGCTTTGCGTCTTTTCGGATCGTTTCCGCAAGAAAAAACTCCCCGAAAACAGGCGTTTTCGGGGAGTTTGGAGCTGGTAACGGGACTCGAACCTGCGACCTGCTGATTACGAATCAGCTGCTCTACCGACTGAGCTATACCAGCGCACCATACGAACCATATTGGTCTGCCTATTTTAGCATAGGAGAGAGGTTGCGTCAATACTTATATAATAGAAAAAAGCTTGTGGGAGGGAGGGAAAGTTGGCGAAAAAGATGTTGACAAGACCGGTTAGTTAGTATAAACTAACCAAGATAAGATAGTGAACGGAATTGCGCCAAGCGGCGTGAAAGGAGTATCAATGATGACACTAAAGGAGCTGCGGGCAGGGGAGAGCGCAGTGGTCACCGCTGTGGGCGGAGACGGCATTCTGCGGCAGCATTTTCTGGATATGGGCGTGATCCCCGGTGCGGAGGTCACGCTGATCAAATTCGCCCCCATGGGGGACCCCATGGAGCTTCGCATTCACGGGTATGAACTGACCCTGCGCCTGTCTGACGCGGAGAAGATCGACATTGAGCCGCTGGACGAGCTGACGGCGGAGGAGAAGGTGGAGCGGGCGGTCCATGACCGGGATCACCCCGGTCTGGGCGAAGGCGGCCGCTACCACACCAAGGCGGATGAGCACCCCCTGCCCAAGGGCACGGTGCTGAGCTTTGCGCTGGCAGGCAACCAGAACTGCGGCAAGACCACCCTGTTCAATCAGCTCACCGGTTCCAATCAGCATGTGGGCAATTTCCCCGGCGTCACCGTGGATCAGAAGAGCGGCGCCATTCGGGGCAGGGCGGATACCAAGGTGACCGACCTTCCCGGCATCTATTCTCTCTCGCCGTTCAGCAGCGAGGAGATCGTCTCCCGCCGGTTCATCCTGGAGGAGAAGCCCGTGGGCATCATCAATATTCTGGACGCCACCAACATTGAGCGAAGCCTCTACCTCACCATGCAGCTGATGGAGCTGAATATCCCCATGGTGCTGGCCCTCAACATGATGGACGAGGTGCGGGGAAACGGCGGGACCATACATATCAATGAGATGGAGGAGCTGCTGGGTATTCCCGTGGTGCCCATCTCCGCGGCGCGCAACGAGGGCATCGACGAGCTGGTGGATCACGCCATCCATGTGGCACAGTATCAGGAAAAGCCGGGGCGCACGGACTTCTGCGACAGGGATGATCACGGCGGCGCGGTGCACCGCTGCCTCCACGGCATCATGCACCTGATCGAAGATCACGCCAAGGCGGCGGAGATCCCCCTGCGGTTTGCCGCGGGCAAGCTCGTCGAAGGTGACCGGCTGGTGATGGAGGCGCTGAAGCTCTCCGACAACGAGCGGGAGATGCTGGAGCACATCATCACCCAGATGGAGCAGGAGAGAGGGCTGGACCGCGCGGCCGCCATGGCGGATATGCGCTATGCCTTTATCCGCAAGCTGTGCCGCCGCACGGTGGTTCATCCCCATGAGAGCCGGGAGCACGAGCGCAGCCGCAAAATCGACCGCATCCTCACCGGACGCTATACCGCCATACCCGCCTTTATCTGCATCATGGGCCTGGTGTTCTGGCTCACCTTCAGCGTGGTGGGCGCGTATCTCCAGGGGCTGCTGGAGCGCGGCATCGAGTCGCTCACCGCCCTGGCGGACAGCGCGATGACGGCGTGGGGCGTGAACGAAGTGGTGCACTCCCTTGTGATCGACGGCGTGTTCAACGGCGTAGGCAGCGTGCTCAGCTTCATCCCCATCATTGTGATCCTGTTCTTCTTCCTGTCCATGCTGGAGGACAGCGGATACATGGCGCGGGTGGCATTTGTGACGGATAAGCTGCTGCGCAAGATCGGCCTTTCCGGACGGAGCATCGTGCCCCTGCTCATCGGCTTCGGCTGCACGGTTCCCGGCGTGATGGCCAGCCGTACCCTCTCCTCCGAGCGGGACCGCAAGATGACCATTATGCTCACCCCCTTCATGAGCTGCACGGCCAAGCTGCCGGTGTACGGCTTTTTTGCCGGGGCGTTCTTCCCCGAATACCGGGGGCTCGTGATGGTGGGGCTTTACTTCCTGGGCATTGCCATCGGCGTTCTGGTGGCCCTCGTGTCCAAAAATACCGCCTTCAAGGGCGAGGCGGTGCCCTTTGTCATGGAGCTGCCCAACTATCGCCTCCCATCGGCTAAAAATGTGGGCCATCTGCTGTGGGATACGGCGAAGGACTTTTTGCAGCGGGCCTTCACCGTCATATTTGCCGCATCCATTGTGGTGTGGTTCCTCCAGACCTTCAACTTCCATCTGGGGGTGGTGACCGATGGACAGGGGAGCATCCTGTCCGTGATCGCCGGCGCTGTTGCGCCCGTGTTCAAGCTGCTGGGCTTTGCCGACTGGCGGGTGGTCACTGCCCTTATCGCCGGATTTATGGCCAAGGAGAGCGTGGTGTCCACTCTGTCCGTGCTCTTCGGCGGGACGGCAATGATCGTGGGCGCCATGTCGCCCCTGTCGGCGCTGGCATTGCTGGTGTTCTGCCTGCTGTACACTCCCTGCGTGGCGGCCATCGCCTCGGTGAAGCGGGAACTGGGGATGCGCTGGGCGCTGGGCATGGTCGTCGGCCAGTGTGCGGTGGCGTGGGTGGCCGCACTGGTCGTCCGCGCCATTGGCCTGGTGCTGGTGGGTGCGGTATGAACGGGGCCACATGGATCGTGCTGGCGGTGTTGGCCGCGGCACTGGTGCTGGCGCTGCGCTCCATCCGGAAGCAGGGGCCCTCCTGCGGCGGAGACTGCTCCCGCTGCGCAGGACATTGCGGGCACAAAGAAAGAGAAAAGTGAAACGGAGGTCTCCCCAGGGGGAGACCTCCGCTTTTTTGTACCATGATCGGGATCAATCGTCGTGCTTGTCCAGCTGGGGGACAAAGAGGAATTTTCGCACCACAAAGAGGATGGCAATGGCGATGATGCAGACGAGGCCCTCCACCATGGAGTGCATACTCACGATGAGATGGCGTGCCAGAGTGAACAGCAGCACCTCGATGACGGCGTCCATGTTGTGGCGGCAGAGCATCTTCAGAAACTCGATGCCAATGACGATGTTCAGCGCCAGCTCCAGGAAATGGGTGAAGTTGGCGGAGTTGGTCAGACCCTTCAGGTCGGAGAGCATTTCCGCAGCCAGCCCGAGCACCTGGCAGACAATGAGTAAGATCACCAGAATGGCGGCGACCAGCTCCAGGTAAAAGCTGATCTCATGGAGTGCTGACTGAGATTTCTGGCGGAGGTGATGGTGCTTGTTGTTGGTGAGCTGGGACATAAAAGCAACTCCTTTCCCGGATATGCCATCAGTATAGCAGAGCGGGGGAAACGTGGCAACAAAAAACACTCAGGATATTGAAAATTTTAAACTGTAAAGTGATCTTACATGACGCCTCAGAGCTGGACCAGGCCGGCGTCCAGAAGCTTCTGCAGGGACATGAGGATGCCCAGCTTGGCGTGATACCAGGTGAGGCCGCCCTGGAAATAGACGGCGTAGGGGGGGCGGATGGGGCCGTCGGCGGACAGCTCGATGGAGCTGCCCTGGACGAAGGCGCCGGCGGCCATGATGACGGGCGCGTCATAGCCGGGCATATCCCAGGGTTCGGGCGTTACATAGCTGTCCACGGGCGCGGCGGCCTGGATGCCCTTGCAGAAGGCGACCATGGCCTCACGGCTGCCCAGAGTGACGGCCTGGATGATGTCTTGGCGGGGCTCGTCGGCGGTGGGGACACAGGCAAAGCCCAGCTTTTCATACACATGGGCGGCGAATACAGCGCCCTTGAGGGCGCCGGCGGTGACGGTGGGGGCGAGGAAGAGGCCCTGATAGAAGGCGGGCATGAGGCCCAGGTTGGCGCCTACCTCCTGGCCCAGACCGGGGGCGGAGAGGCGGTAGGCGCAGCGCTCCACGCACTCTTTGGTGCCGCAGATGTAGCCGCCAATGGGGGCCAGACCGCCGCCGGGGTTCTTGATGAGGCTTCCCACCACCATGTCGGCGCCAAAGTCGGAGGGCTCCAGCATCTCCACAAACTCGCCGTAGCAGTTGTCCACCATACACTTCACATCGGGCTTCACGCGCTTGCAGAAGGCGATCAGCTCCCCGATCTGCTCCACGGAGAAGGAGGGACGGGTGGCGTAGCCCTTGGAGCGCTGGATGGTGATGAGCTTGGTGCGACCGTTGATGGCGGCGCGGATGGCGTCGTAGTCGAAGGAGCCGTCCTCCTTCAGATCGGCCTGGGCGTAGGTGACGCCGTATTCCTTCAGCGAGCACTTGCTCTCCCGGATGCCGATGACCTCCTCCAGGGTGTCGTAGGGGCTGCCCACAGGGGAGAGCAGCTCGTCCCCGGGCAGCAGGTTGGCGGAGAGGGCAATGGTGAGGGCATGGGTGCCGCAGGTGATCTGGGGACGCACCAGAGCCGCTTCGGTGTGGAACACATCGGCATAGACCCGTTCCAGATTGTCGCGGCCCTCATCGTTGTAGCCGTAGCCGGTGGTGGCGGCAAAGTGGGTGGCGTTTACCCTGTTTTTCTGCATGGCGTAAAGTACTTTCGCTTGATTGTGCTCGGAGATCTTGTCGATCTCACGGAAACGGTCTTCCAGACCGGAGAGAATGTGTTCGCCGAATTCGTACACAGCCCGGCTCACGCCCAGCTGCTCATACATGGTTTCCAGTTCCATGGTGCATTCTTCGTCCTTTCCCATACGGGTCGATTTTATTCAACTAAAAATTGTAACAGAAAAACCGGCCGTATGCAAGACCCGCCGGGGGAGGAAAGTCGGTTCTTGCCATTTTTCATGGAATAGGGTATACTGTTTTCCGCCAATACTTTTACTTAAGAGAAGAGGAATTTATCATGGAAGCAATCAAAGGTATGCTGGCGCAGACCATTGCCGGCTTTGCCCTGGAAAAGCTGCTGGTGGCAGTGCTTCTGGCCGTGGTGTGCCTCATCGTGGTCAATCTGCTGATGAAGCTGTTTGACCGGGTGACGGCCAAGTCCAAGCTGGACGGGACCATCATGAAGATCGCCCGCCTGGTGGTGAAGCTGGTGCTGCTGTTCATCGGCGTCATCATCGTGATGGGAAGCCTGGGCATTCCGGTCACCTCTCTGGTGGCGCTGCTGTCTGTTGCAGGCTTGGCTGTTTCTCTGGCGGTGCAGAATTTCCTGTCCAATGTGGCCGGTGGTCTGCAGATCGTGGCGTCCCACCCCTTTAAGATCGGCGACTATGTGGAGGCCAGCGGCTGCAGCGGCACGGTGGAGGAGATCGGCCTGTTCCATACCAAGCTGTGCACGCCCGACAACAAGCTGATCCAGCTCCCCAACAGCGCCATCGTGGGCGCCAATATCATCAACTACTCCAGCCAGCCCACCCGCCGGGTGGACATCTCCGTCACCGCCTCCTATGACAGCGACACCGAGAAGGTGAAGGCTGTGCTGTTGGATGTCATGGGCGACCATCCCCTGGTGCTGGCCGAGCCCGCGCCCTTTGCTCATGTGAGTGAGTACGGCGACAATGCCATTGGTTACACCGCCCGTGCCTGGTGCGCAAGCGGCGACTACTGGACGGTCTACTTTGACCTGATGGACGCCCTCAAGCCCGCTTTTGACAAGGCCGGCATCGAGATGACCTATCCCCATGTCAACGTGCATATGATGGAAAAGTAACCTGTTAAGGAGGAATCGTTTATGAAAGATATGACCGTGAGCAAGGCGATGAGATGGATGTTCATTGCCCAGCTGCTGACCCTGCTGGTGATCATCCCCCTGGTGGGCTGGATCCTGTCCATCGTGGGCATTGTGATGGAAATACTGGCCCTCTACGGCGCGGGTAAGTTGGAGCAGGGCTATCAGAAGGCCTTCTATCTGAGTATTGCGGCCCTGGTGTGGGGTGTGATCCTGGGCTTTTTCCGGGACGGCGGGTTTGTTTATACCCTGTTCTCCGCGGTGGGCTCTCTGATCGGTCTGGGTATTCTCTACTATGTGTGCAGCACCACCTGCGGCCTTCTGCGGCGCAGCGGCGCTGACGCCGTGGCCAAGACCGGCGACACCGTCTGGAAAATCAACCTGCTGTGCACCGTGTTGGGCGTGGTGCTGACCTTGATCGCCGCCATCCCCGTCATCGGCATTCTGGCTTCCATCGCCTCTGTGGTGGTGGCTATCGTTCAGATCGTGGGCGGAATCCTCTATATCATCTTCCTGTACAAAAGCGCTGCGGTGCTGTGACCGCGGGAAAGCCCTGCCGGGCGATCCATTAAACTAGTAGGAGCGTAGATCAATGAACGGCAAGACAAGTATGCTGGTGGCATTTTACAACAAAAAGGCCCTGGGCGTTCGCTATCTGGAGGGTGCCCTGCGCGCGCGGGG